>CAZXVG010000030.1:4135-10121 GCA_964644205.1 uncultured Dehalococcoidales bacterium
TTATCACTCTAGCGATGATAACCGTGCTCGTCACCCTTCTCTGCGGCTGTGCCGAAAGTACTCCCCCCATGGAAGAGCCCACCCTTCCGGCTGGCTCCGGCCCCTCGGCCAGCATCATCGTTACCCGGGGCTTCGCCGAACCGGCCATCCTGGAAGAGGCCGCCGTCCTCGATGGGGATACCACAGCCCTGGACGCTCTCCAGATGGCGGCCAGCATCGAGACCAAATACGGCGGCGGCTTCGTGAGCTCGATAGAGGGTATCGCCTCCCAAGAGGGTGACAATGAGGACTGGTTCTTCTTCGTAAACGGCATTTCGCTCAGCACCGGCGCCGACGGCTACACCCTCCGGGACAGGGACATCGAGCACTGGGACTACCATGACTGGAGTTTCCGCCAGTTTATCCCGGCCATTATCGGCGACTTCCCGGAACCGTTCCTCCATGGCGTCGGGGGCTCGGTCCATCCTACCGTAGTTACCTACCAGGACGGTTGGGAGGAAGAAGCTCAGGAGATTAGTGATACCTTAACCGGGCTGGGGGTAACAGATGTTACCTGTCAGACCTTCAGCGATTTAGCCTCCGAGGACAAGGAAGCCGCTAATCTCATTCTGCTGGGAGACAGCGAGTTCGAGCCAATCGGGGAGCTAAACGAGGTCTGGGACCGCCTCGGCTTCTACGGCCACTTTGAGGACGGCTCCCTCCGGGTCTTTGGCCCTAGCGGTGATTTGAGTAACGAATACCACGGGAACGCCGGAATCATCCAGGCGACCCAGAGCACCTGGAACCCCAAGGGTACCGGCGCCGGCGAGAACGTCGTCTGGATGGTAACCGGCCTGGATGAAGCCGGGGTAAGGGCCGCCGTCGATACCATAGCCGATAACCATGACGGGTTCCGCTACGCCTGCGCCGTGGTTATCGCCGGCGGTGAGATAATCAGGGTGCCCCGGTGAGAAGCCTGAGATACCGGGATAGAGACACCCCCATCCACCGGCTCAACCCCTTCCCCAAGCTGGGCTGGATTATCAGTATTATCATCCTGGCCCTGGTGCTCGATAACCCGTTCTTTCTCCTCCTCCTATTCCTGGCAACCCTGCCCCTGGTTAAGGCCGCCCGGGTGGAGGCGGAGTGGCGCTCCTTTATCAAGCTCGCCCTGTACCTATCGGGGGTAATCATCCTGGTAAACGCCCTGGTGAGCTCTTACGGGACTCACGTCCTCTTCGAGCTTCCCGGAAACCTGCCCCTGCTCGGGGCGCCGGTGATAACCCTGGAGGCCATCATCTACGGGGTGGCCATGTCCCTCCGACTGCTGGCCATAATCTCCGCCTTCGCCCTGCTCACCCTGACGGTTAACCCCGACGACATGATGCTGGCCATGATAAAGATGAGGCTGCCCTACAAATCGGTGCTGGTAACCACGCTCTCCACCCGGTTCGTGCCCACCCTGCTCGACGACGTAGACCGGATTAGCGACGTGCAGCGCGCCCGGGGGCTGGAGCTGGACAGGGGTAAGCTTACACAGAGAATCAAAAGCCGTGCCTCAATCGTGACCGCTCTCCTCTCTAACTCACTGGAGCGGGCGACCCAGGTTGCCGAGGCCATGGAGTCACGCGCCTTCGGCACCGGTAGTAAGCGAACCTTCTACCGCGACATCATCTTCAGTCCCATCGACACTGCGGCGCTGGTCTTCTCCCTCCTCCCCGGCGCTCTGGGCATCTTCATGGCGCTTAACGGCTACGGGCAGTATCAGTACTACGCCGGCCCCCTCGGGACAGGCCTCAGCCCGACGGAGTGGTGGCTTACAGGACTAATGGTATTATTAATAGTGGCTCTAGTGCCGCTTTCATACCTTAAACAGAGGGTTAGCCTTGATTAAGATAGAAGACCTGACCTTTTACTACAGCGACACCACCCGGCCGGCCCTCAAGGACGTGAGCCTCAGGGTGAGAGACGGGGAGTTCGTACTGCTTACCGGCCCCTCCGCCGGGGGTAAGTCCAGCCTGTGCCGCTGCCTCAACGGCTTAATACCCCACTTCTACGGCGGCACGATATCGGGGCGGGTGACCGTGGCCGGACTGGACACGCTAGAATCATCGACCCGGGAACTGGCCGGGAGGGTCGGCTTCGTCTTTCAGGACCCGGAGAACCAGCTGGTAAGCATGGACGTGGAGCGGGAGGTCGCCTTCGGGCTGGAGAACCTGGGCTTCCCCCGGGACCTTATCGCCAAGCGGCTGGAGGAATCCCTGGACACGCTCGGTATCGCCAGCCTGCGTCGTCGGGCGCTCAGCGAGCTCTCCGGCGGCGAGAAGCAGAAGGTGGCCATCGCCTCGGTACTGGCGCTCCACCCCAGCGTGCTCATACTGGACGAACCGACCTCGGAGCTCGACCCCAAAGGCGCCGAAGAGGTGCTCTCGGTGGTCACCCGGCTTAACCACGAGCTCGGCCTCACCGTGATACTGGTAGAGCACCGCCTCGACCGGGTGCTCCAGTACGCCGACCGCTTGATAGTTATCGACGGGGGCGAGATTACCCTCGACGGCAGGGTTAGCGACGTCCTGACTGACCGCTATCAGGAGCTAGACAGCCTCGGCGTCGGCATCCCTCCCCTGATCCGGCTCTTTCAGGAGCTAAGAAAGCGGGACGCCGCCATCGACCGGGTTCCGCTTACGGTCAAAGAGGGGCGGGCGATGCTGGAGAAGCTCCTGGAAAAGCACGCCCCCCTGACGGATAGCGGCGGGGAGCCCCGGGGGGCGGGCGGGGAAAACCTGATTGAGGCCAGAAACCTGTGGTATGCCTACCCCAACGGGCTTACCGCCCTGAAAGACGTCCGCCTGGAGATAAGAGGGGGCGAGTTCGTGGCCATTATGGGGCGGAACGCCTCCGGGAAGACCACCCTCGCCAAGCACTTTAACCGTCTCCTTGTCCCTACCAAGGGTAGAATCAGAGTGGCCGGAAGCGATACCAGAGAGGCGACCATTGCCCAGCTAGCACGCAAGGTCGGCTTCGTCTTCCAAAACCCTAACGACCACCTCTTCGCCGATACCGTCTACGAAGAGATTACCTTCACCCTGAAGACGCTGGGCTTTGATAATGAAGAGATAGCCCACCGCACCACCGAAGCCCTGGAGATGTTTCACCTCGGTGAGCTCAAGGGGTGCTATCCACGCTCGCTCTCCGGCGGCGAGAAGCAACGGGTGGCCCTGGCCTCAGTGCTGGCGGCCGGCCCCGGGATTCTAATCCTCGACGAACCGACCCGGGGCCTGGAGTACCGCCTCAAGGTCGAACTGATGCGCTTCCTCAAGGACTACTGCTCCCGGGGTAACGCCGTAGTCCTGGTGAGCCACGACGTCGAGATAGTCGCCGAGTACGCCCAGCGGGTCATCCTCCTCAGCGAGGGAAGGGTGGTCGTCGACGGGGAAAAACACGAGGTTCTGTCGCAGGCCCTCCTCTTCTCACCGCAGATAAACCGCCTGGCCCAACCATTCGCCCGCTACGGCCTCTCCAGCCGGATACTGACCGTGAGCGAAGCCCTGGGTGCGCTGTCATGAAAGCGAGATATGTCTTCCTGGCCATAATCTCCGGCCTGGGCGCCGCCGCTTTCATAGCGCCGGTAGTGAGCCCCTCCCCCCTGGATATCCTGCAGAACTGGGGGCTAGTGTCGGCTGTCCTGGTCGCCCTAGCCATCGCCGCCTTCTTCTTCGAGTTCGAGGCTAAGACTACCGGCTCCAAGGAGATAGCCCTGGTCGGCATACTGGGCACGGTCTCCGCGGTGCTACGCATCCCCTTCGCCACCATGCCCAGCGTCCAGCCCTGCACCTATCTCATAATCTGCGCGGGCTATGTCTTCGGGCCGCTATCCGGATTTATGATTGGCGCCATAACCGCCCTCGTCTCCAACTTCTTCCTGGGACAGGGCCCGTGGACTATCTATCAGATGTTCGCCTGGGGGATGGCCGGGGTAGCCGCCAGCTACCTGAAACGCTTTAACCCCGGTCGCAAAGGGCTTATTGCCTTCGGCGTAGCCTGGGGCTACCTCTTCGGCATGATAATGAACCTGTGGTTCTGGGCAGCCTTCGTCTATCCCCTGACACCGATGACCTTCATGGTATCGCTGCTTAACAGCCTCTGGTTCGACACCGCCCATGCCGTAGCTAACGCCATCTTCATGGGCCTCTGGGGTAAGAAGACCATCGAAATCCTGGAGAGGTTCCACAAGAGATTCCAGTGGCGGGTACCCGAAGCGGAGAAAAAGACGGGCGCCCTGCCCAAGGTCGCCCTGCCCTGAAGAAGCGGCTCTCTAATCGGTCTTATCCCGGCACTCCCGACACAGCCCGCTCATAACCATGTGCTTAAAGCCTGCCTGGAAACCGTACCTGTCCCTGACCGCCTGCTCAACCGGCAGGAAGACATCTTCCGCGCAGTCTATCGTCCTGCCGCACCGGCGGCACACCAGGTGGTGGTGATGCCCCTCTTCGGCGTGATGATAGATGAAGCGGTCGTTTAGTTCGCTTTTATAGACGCAACCGGCCTCTTCCAGGAACTGCAGGGTACGGTAGACGGTCGATTTGTTAACCCTGGGCATCCTGGCCCGAACATAGTCGATGATTTCCTCGGCGGTGAGATGGGCCTTGGCGTCATGGATAGCGTTCACAATCAGCCGGCGCTGAGGCGTCAGCCTAAGCCCCTTTGCCTTGAATGTCGCCATACAGCTCATAGTCAGTACACCCGGTGATAATCATAAGTCAGGGCACTATCTTATGTCAACCGACCGCCAGAAAAGCCCCGACCGGCGCCCTCCGTCAGGCCCCCGCCGTGGCGACTCCGGACTCAAAGGCTCACCGGGGCCGGACTCTTTAGCGTCACGAACCCGGCCCCGGTAGTTAGCAATCTTCCCGCCGCCTACTGACCGCGCCGATACCAGCTCTTGAAGGCCGTTGCCTGCAAACCGTCGACGACAGCCACGATGGTATCGCTACCGGTGTTAGTGCCCACGTAGTCAAAGCTGACCTGACCGTTAGTGTTGGTCGTCAGCTCGACCGCAGCCTGGCTGTTAACCCCGTTAACGGTGATGGTTACTGCTATGCTGGGTATCGGGCTACCGTACTCGTCATATACCGTAACCACGACTTCGTGCTCAGTGCCAACCAGGTTACTGGCCTGAGAAGGCGTGATGCTGATTCTAGTCGGCGTAGCCGGTTCATAGCACCACCTTTCAGCCGCCCCGGGGGCATAACCGCAGGGTATTCGCTTCCCACCACACAGGGTATAGCCGAGAGCCCTGGCTTCCCTGTCGCTGAGACACTCACAAATACCCGGGCACTCGTCCTGGCTCTCCCGATAACAGTACATCACGTTACCGGCAGCATCAGTACCGCAGCTTACGTCAAGGCACTGCTCCAGGCCCTGCTCCTCAGCCGCCGCCAGCGATAGCGCCAGGCACTGGCAACCCTGAGGACACTCCACCTGACTCGACCTCCGGTAGCAGTACATCTCGCTACCGTCGTCAGCGGTGCCGCAGCTTACGTCAAGACACTGCTCCAGGCCCTGCTCCTCAGCCGCCGCCAGCGATAGTGCCAGGCACTGGCAACCCTGAGGACACTCCACCTGACTCGACCTCCGGTAGCAGTACATCTCGTTACCGGCGGTATCGGTGCCGCAGCTTGCGTCGAGACACTGCACTAGACCCTGCTCCTCAGCCGCCGCCGGCGATAGCGCCAGGCACTGACAACCCTGGGGGCACTGCGCCTGGCTCGACCTCCGGTAGCAGTACATCTCGTTACCATCAGCATCGGTGCCGCAGCTTACGTCAAGGCACTGCACCAGGCCCTGCTCCTCAGCCGCCGCCGGCGATAGCGCCAGGCACTGACAACCCTGAGGGCACTGTACCTGCTCGGTCGGCTCCCCAAAGCAGTACCTCAACGGCCGCTGATTCTCATCATACTCACATATCCGTATCTCGCCATTGCACCAGGCGGTCAGACCCTCCTTC
>CAZXVG010000031.1:0-9914 GCA_964644205.1 uncultured Dehalococcoidales bacterium
CAAAGATAACCACCCCCGCCCCCGATAGCGCGTTCTTATGCAGTTCAAGGCACTCCAGATTCAGGGCCAGCAGGATATCTATCGGCTCGCAAACGGCCCCGATTTCGGAATCAGCGACCCTGATGCGAAAGAAGTTGTGGCCGCCCCGTACCCTGGACTCGTAATCCTGGTCGGCAAACACGTGATAGCCGCCCCGGGCCAGCGTCCGGGACAGGATTATTCCCGCCGACTGCACCCCCTGACCGGCCTCACCGCCAATCATAAAGTTTGCTGCCACGGACATCTTAGCCTCCCTCTATAAATCGCTTTCCCGGCCGTCTCGGGCTTAATCCTGAGAAACCGGGGCCGGTCGCCCTAGCCACCTGAGATAGCACCGGCCACAGTGCGCCCCGTCTCCCGGCACCTGGCCAGGTCTTCCGGCCTGGGCTGCCACTTAGCCAGCAACCCATCCGCCGCCAGCGGAATCCGGCACTTCTCGAGGTGCTCCTCGATAAGCTTTACCGACTCCCCGCTCCAGCCGTAGCAGCCGAAGGCGGCACCGATCTTGTTCTGGAACCGGAGACCCCTGAGGTCCTCGAGTATCGGGGTGATGGTGGGCAAAAGGCCCTGGTTAAAGGTAGGCGAGCCGACGATTATGGCTCTGGCCTTGAAGATTTCGGCCACGATGTCGTTCCGGTCCGAGGTGGGCAGGTGAAAGACTTTATAGGGTATGCCCGAAGCGGCCAACCCTTCCCCGATGGCCTCGGCCATGTGCCGCGTCCCGTCCCACATGGAATCGTAGATAATGACGGCGCTCTTCTGCGGGGTCTGCCTCGCCCACTCCTGGTACTTGGTCACAATCTGTAGTGGCTCCCGCCTCCAGATAACCCCGTGGCTGGGGGCAATAATGTTAAGCGGCAGGTTTAGTGCCAGAAACTCGTCAATCTTCTTTAGGACCAGACTGCTGAAGGGGGTAAGGATGTTGGCGTAGTACTTGAGCGCCTCCTCATAGAGCTCTTCCTGGTCTACCTGGTCATTGAAGCGAAAGGCGGTAGCGTAGTGCTGGCCAAAGGCATCGTTGGGCATAAGGATACCCTTACCGCTCAGGTAGGTAAACATGCTGTCCGGCCAGTGGAGCATGGGCGCCTCGATAAAAACGAGCTCGCTACGGCCGATATTAATCCGGTCACCGGTGCCGACCGCCTCGAAGTCCCACGGCTGATGGAAATGCCCCTCGACGCTCTCCCGGCCGCGCTTGGAAACGACGACCTTAGCCTTGGGGACGTGCCGCATGACCTCCGGTAACGCCCCGGAGTGGTCGGTCTCGGCGTGGTTAGCCACCACCAGGTCAATCTTAGCGGGGTCAACGACCTCGCGGATATTCTCGATGAGCTGCTCCTGGAAGGGGCCCCAGACCGTGTCCACGAGCACCGTCTTCTCATCGGTGATGAGGTAGGCATTATAGGACGAGCCCCGGTGCGTGGAGAGCTCATGGCCGTGAAAGTGTCTCAGTGCCCAGTCAACCACCCCCACCCAGTAAACGCCCTCTGCCAGTTCTGTAACCATACCTGCTCCTTTCTCTTTGTTTAGCAGCCCGAGGGAAGTGACCGTCTATCCCAATGCACCCAGCTTTCGCTCCAGGTATTCCTTGAGGGCCACGGCGTTGTTGTGTTCCCTGTCCCGGGCCCCGTAGACCAGGGTGACATCCGCGCTACGGGCCGCCTTGAGAATGGGCTGCCACGCGGCCCGGTTTTCGTCCAACTCCGCGAAGTAGCGCTCTTTGAATTCCAGCCACCGCCCAGGGTCATGAGCAAACCAGCGCCTCAGCTCAGCGCTAGGGGCAAGGTCTTTCAACCACTCGGTTATGCCTAAGTCATCTTTCTTCCTACCGCGAGGCCACAGTCGGTCCACCAGCACCCTGACCCCGCCGCTGGGCTCCGGCCCGTCGTAGGCACGCTTTACCCGAATCATAGCTCCCTACCAAAACCGGCTTGGTTTTCAGCACTACACGTTTCTTGAAACCCACGTCCCGGGCTAGCCGACTTTAATCTCCTTCTCGGAACGCCACAGGCCGTGAATGTTACACAGGGCGGTGGCATAGACAGTCCCGGGCTTATCAATCTTAAACGAGGCGGTTACTTCGTGGTTGGTGTAGACCGGCCCCGTGTTGGGCCCCTCCACGGACTCTCCGTGAGCCGAGAACTCGAAGTGCCCCACCTGGTAGGCAAACTTATCCCCCTCGGGGAGGAAGTAGATGGATATCCAGCGGATATGATGCTCCGTGGTGTTGGGGTGGGCTATCTCCTTACCCAGGCTCACCTTAATCGGGAATAGCTCGCCGGCTGTTACCCGGTCGGGGCACTCTATGACCGGCACGTGCTTCTCCGTCTTCCAGTCAGCGGTCTGAAAGAGCTCTGCAAACTGTTTCATCTTGGGTTCCTCCTTTTGGTATTCTCCCTAAGCCTTCAAGGGGTGGCATACTGCCCTATGGAGCCAGCCCCTCTACCTTATGTCACCTTGACGCCGCCGGTATCAATACCGCAGCCCCTCCCCCGTGGGGCCGCCTAGACAGCCTGGCTGAGAAAGCGTTCCGCCCACCAGTAGATATCGCGCCTCCGAATTAGATGCCGCAGCCGGTGCATCCGGTGCCGCCGTTCCTCGGGGCTCATACCAAGCGCCCGGTGGATGGTCCGGGCCACGGCCCCGGTATCGTAGGGGTTCACCAGCAAGGCGTCTCTGTGAAGCTGCGCTGCGGTGCCGGCGAATTCGCTCAAGATAAGCACCCCGTCTTCATCCGGGCTAGCGGCACAGTACTCCTTGGCCACCAGGTTCATACCGTCCTTGAGGGGCGTCACCAGGGCCACCCCGGCGGCCCGGTAGTAGGCCAGGAGCTCGCTCCTCGGGATACTGCGGAACAGGTATTGAACCGGAGCCCAGCCCGGCTCGGTAAAGCTGCCGTTAATCTCACTCACCAGCCCCTCAATCTCCGCCTTGAGCCTCTGATAATCGGCGATACCCTCGCGGCTGGGGACTACAATCTGTATCAGGGTAACCTTACCCCTCAGCTCCGGGAAAAGGGTGAGAGCGCTCTTGAAGGCCCGCAGCCTGAGGGGGATGCCCTTGGAGTAGTCCAGCCGGTCAACACCCAGGATAATCCGGCGGCCCTGGTTAGCGCTCTTTAGCTCGGCTGCCCGCTCCGTTACCTCTCTCTCCGTAGCGCCCCGGGAAAACTCGTCAAAGTCTATGCTGATGGGGAAAACGCCTACCCTGGTCTCGTGCTCCGGCAGGATGACGGTATCCACCCCGGACACCCCCCTCAGGTGGACACCCTTGAGCAGGGTCTCGGCGCAGTGGATGAAGTTATTCCGGTCGCGAATGGTCTGAAAGCCGACCAGGTCGTAATCCAGCATGGCCCTCAGTATCTGCGAGCGCCACGGCAGCTTACCGAAGATATCAAGCGCCGGAAATGGAGTATGGAGAAAGAACCCCGTCTGGCGGTTAAGCCCCAGGCGGCGTAGTTCCTGAGCCAGGAGGAGCAGGTGATAATCGTGAACCCAGAGGAAGTCGCCCTCCACCGAACTAGCCGCCGTTACCTCGGCGAACCTCCGGTTAGCCTTCTGGTACACCTCCCAGGTCGCCGCGTCGAACTTGCAGTACGACTGAAGGTCGTGAAAGAGCGGCCACAGGGTCTCGTTGGAGAACCCCAGGTAGTAGCGCCTCACCTCTTCCTCCGACAGCATGACCGGCATAAAGGTACAGCCGGCCTCACGGGCCGCCGAATCCAGCTGCCCGTTAAGGGGGACCTCATGAGACACCCCCGGCCAGCCGACCCAGACGCCGCCCCGGCGGCGTAGCACCGGGGCCAGGGCGGTAATCAGCCCCCCCGAGCCCGGACGGGCCCGCCACTCCCCGGCCTCATCCTCCCACAGGGCTACGGGCAGCCTGTTGGAGACCACCACCAGCCGCCGCATACCCTTATTATCCCGGGCCGTCCCGTCGTGCTGTAAGAGACGGCTTGGGGTGCCTTCTATCTCCAAGCCTGTATCACGGCTCTTAAGTCTGGTAACCACCTAGCTCACCTCCTCTCCCGGCAAAAACTAAGGCCCTTAAAAGGCACTGTCTAGCGCCCCGTAGTCGGCTACTCTGCCGCCACCTTCCGGGCAATGGGTAGCCTACAGTCACAGGCTAGTCAGGCAGCTTACGCTTTCCCGGCCACCGCCGGAAGCTCTGAATCTCCTTCTCCAGTTCCCCGGCCAGGCGAGCGCCGTGGGAAGCCGCCAGCAGGCGGTACATCTCGATAGCGGGCCCCGCCAGCTTATCCTGGGCACGCAGGATAAATACCGGCTCGTCCTCGCCGATTCTGGGAATGTTAAATCTTCCATACTTACCGGATACTGCCATCACGAACCTCCTCTTCCCCTTTCCTTCCCGGGGAACACTGCTCGATTGAGCCGTCTTTAACCAGCATCAGTGGCAGAGCCTCGGTCATCGCCTCGACGGAAGCCAGTGCCTGGACAGCCAGTTGAGCCAGCCCCTGGCGGTCTTGTGCTTCAACCAGGGCGATGATACTGGAACGCTCTTCCAAGGCATCCGCCATAATAACACCTCGCTGCCCTCTCAGGGTGGCTACTGCCCGCTCAAGGTCTCCATCCCCGACATCCAGCAGAAAATATACTCTATCAACCATCATTAATATCCTGAGCCCGATTTTAAGCGGCTTAACTCAGGAGAAACGGTACAGCCGGCAGGGCTCTTTGGCGCCGCAGTCGTGGTATATCCCCCCGCAGCGCTGACTGAATTTTGGGTTTCGCAGCAGGTGGTCGCCGGTAAAGTGGAGCGCCTCCAGGGTCTTACACCGGGGGCAAAAGGCTACCAGCTCGCGAACCTCCACCGGCGGCTCGCCGCCTATTTCCAAAGAGGCCCTGGGATTACACTCTGGTTTTAAGGTAGTCACCATTTTATCTCTTCCCGGAAAAACAAACCTTGCTTATTCTAGAGAGTTAAGGATGGAAAAGTCATAAAAAAGCGGCGGAAAAAGTTACAAAGTTATGAAATTTCACCAGGTGAAGAACCAGGGGTGGGAGGCAACCGTGAGCCTGTAGATGCAATATAAAGCGACGGGCTACAAAAAGGAGGGGCGCTCCAAGATGTAGCCCGACTTGGGCATGGTACGGATGAGTTCCGGGTTCTGCGGGTCCTTCTCCACCTTATGCCTCAGCCGACTGACCCATGTCCTGAGGAGCTGGACATCGTCGCGGTACTCGGCCCCCCATATCCTGACCAGGAGCTCGTCGTAGGTCAGGAGACGGCCGACATTCATGGCCAGCTCGCTGAGCAACAGCCACTCGATGTGGGTTAGATACGTCTCCTTACCCCCGACAGAAACCAGCCGTCTCTGAAAGTCGATGCTCAGGTCACCCAGGGATATAGGTTCGTGGGTCTTACGCTTATCGTCAGGCTGAAGACGGCGTCTGACGGCCTCGATTCTGGCGATCAGTTCATCGGGGTTAAAGGGCTTGGCGAGGTAATCGTCAGCCCCCAGCTCGAGACCCTTGATTTTATCCATATCGGCATCGCGCGCGCTGAGGACAATCACCGGCAACGCCGAAAAGGAGCGCAGACGCCGGAGCGTCTCAAGGCCGTCTATCTGAGGCATAATCAGGTCAAGCACCACCAGGTCAAGCGGCTGAACCCGAACCTGCTCCAAGGCCTCCGCACCGCTCCGGGCAACGATAACATCATAGCCGGCAACCCCGAGCTTTGCTTTCAGGAAGTTGATAATCCGCTCCTCGTCGTCTACGATGAGCACCCTGAAGTGTTTTGCCATACTATGCCGACACCTTTACGCCCAGTTTAACCCAGTCCAGTAAGGAGCCGCAGGATTCATACCCGTAGTCAAGTACCTTGACCCTGCTTCTGCTAGTGAAGCATACCACCTGCCCGCTCAAAAATCCACCTTTAAAGCCCCCCTGCTAACAAAAAGCAGTAGTCTACCCCGGCGCCTGCGGCAGTCAATCTAAACCTAAAACCACCAGCCACCGCCACATTGTTAGCGCCCTAGACTCAGGTAAATCTATTCCGTTCTCAAGCCTATTCGATTACCTCCCACTCGTCTTCCTCCGGGTCAAGGTCCAACCTGACGCCGCTATCCCACCTGACACGCAGCACGCCGTTACTGGGGACTACGCGCCAGATAACGCCGGTGTCCCCAGGTTTAACTCCGGCCTCGGGCTTGGATGTCGAGACGAGTCTCACCCGCTGTTTAACCTTACCACCACTCATTTTTTGCCTAAGCCTCCCTAAACCTTTTATTTAAAGTTCTGCTTGCAGAACCTTATTCTCTTTAAGTAACTCCGCACTCTTGAACTCCCTTATCTGACGTATAAGAAGGGTCAGGGTAAACATCAGGGGAAGCAAAAACAGGGGGCACGCCAGTGAGGTAACTATCGACCGGGAAGCCTTGCCGACTGATTGGAAGACCAGCGAAGCAACGTAGCGGCCAATGAAGATGGTATCCACCACGTTATATAGAACCATTACCAAAAGTCCCAAAAACGCCGGTAAGGACAGCTTGGCTAGCAGTCTACCGACCCTATCGTCGTTAAGGACACTGTGATTCTGCTCCACGCCCTGAAGTTTCATCCTTTCTGGTTAGTGCTCTTACGGTGTCTACCCCCGGCCGCCGGGGGTTTTCAGGCTATTCCAGCCTGGAGAGTATTTCCCTCAATTTTGTTACCGAGGCCAGCAGTTCCTGCATCTCCTCGTCGCTAAGAGAGGAGAGGGCCTCTCCGACGTTACCCTTGACCGCTGAATCCATTCTCTTGAGCATCTTTCTGGCCCGGTCGGTAAGCGTCACGTTGATTGTCCGCCTGTCGGCCTCATCTATCCGCCTTTCCGCCAGCTTCAAATCCACCAGCCGGTCGATGAGACGGGTCATCTGCGGCCGGGGTATCAGCAGCCTCGAAGCAACCTCGGAGATGTGCATCGTCCCCTCTTTCTCCAGGGTCTTCATAATCTCGTGATGGAGTGGTGACACGTCTTCATGAAAATCCGGAGACAACCTGGAAATCTTTTTCCGGGCGATTCTGGCGATAAGAGGCAGCGTGGATAGCAACTCATCAGTAACGCCACTTAGGAGGCTACTCTCCATTTGCCTACCCCCCCCTTAATACAGTTAACATGGTAAATAGTTAATAATATTAACTTTATAGAGTATCACCGCCCGGCAGGTCTGTCAAATAAGCCCGGTGACACGCCGAGAAATCGGCAGAGGGTGTGCACAGGTGGAAACGACGGCGCCTCCCGTGCTTGCAAAGGAGAGTCAGTAAAAGCTAGGGGTATACGTACGGCGTCTTTCCGTGAGGAGAGCACCTTCTTTGCTAGTTAGTCGCCGTATAGCTTCCTATCTGAAGCTCGCTTTTAAAGGTAGATTATAGCACACGCGTAAATTGTCACCGGAAGGGAGACGCTCTCCGGCAGGCTATTACCCTACCGGCACCTCGTGAGGGAACGAAGCTGACTTACTGGCTTCTTATTCGGCCTGCCCTATGGCAGGGGAACCGTCCAGTCGCCGGGGCCGCTGACGAGGACGCTGTAGTCGGCTTCCAGGCCACCCTTGAGGGTAATCAGCTCGCCGCCCACCCCGGGCACCCAGAAGACCCATTCGGCGCCGTTCCACCACCAGACCCCCTGTACCTCATCCGGGATGTCATCAAGACTAAGGTCGGCCAGTACCACTTCCCCGGTGTAGGCATCGGGGAGATGCCTGGGGAAGAAGCCGGCGGCGCTGAAGGCCCAGACGTGGCCTGTGGTGGCGCCCATGGTGAACTGCTGCTGGCTACAATAGGGGCCCCCGGCATCATGGTTATCCCAGGTCTTTACCTTCCAGTAGTAGGTCCGGCTCTGGGCAAGGGTTGTGCCGGCATAAGAGGCCTCGCCAGCACCGCTACCTATCTTACCCGAGTCCCACATATCCCCGTTACCGGCGGCGAGAGACGCTAGAGAAGAAGCCACCAGAATCCGATAGGCTCCCTGGGTATCCCCTTCATCAGGGTCAGAGAACGTCCAGCTAAACCCAGGTGTCGGGTCAGTAACCCCGGTCGGGTTAGTCTCCCCCTGGCACAGGGGAGAGAGGGGGGCGTCGGGGGGATGGTTCGTCGTCGGCTCGGTGGTGAAGCTCTTATCCCCGCCGTAGCTGGTGCCGTCACCAACCGCCTTGGCCCGATAGTGATAGGTGGTATTGTGTGACAGGCCGGGCAGGCCAAAGCTGACTAGGCCGGTGGTGTCCCTTACCTCCGGCGTAGTCTCACTGCCATAGGCGGTGGTTTCTCCCCATTCGAAGGAGACGGTCACTATCGGGGCAGTGCCCAGGTCACTCAGATTGGCGTTTAAGGTGGCCGAGCTATCGGTTATCCCGGAGGCGTTAGCGGTGGTTAACGAGGGCGCTACCTCCGCCAGTCGAATCACGCTGACCGCGACGTGCTGTCTCCCCGAGTAGCTCCCGCCCCAGGTCATAGCGTGACTACTGTAGTCCCAGGTATCGTGGATATAGACCACGCTACCCGTCGTGTCGTACCCGTAGCCCAGCATGGTATGGCCCTCGACCTGAATAAGCACCGGGCGCCCGGCGTCAATCTCGGCCATAAAATCGCTAAAAGTAAACCCCTGGGTGTTACCCTGGTAACCGTATATATACTGGTTAAAGTTGGTTACCACGCTGTAGCCGCGCGATTCGGCGAACAGCCTCAGACCGTGACAGCCGTCCCGCATTCCGTAAGGCGATAGGTCGGGGTCAAAAAAAGGCTTGCCGTCTTCGTAGAAACCGAAGATAGTGGAGCCATCCGGGTTGCCGAACGCAGACTGGTTGGTCCCCATAAAATCGCCCGTGCAGCCCTCAGGGGTATGCTCTATCCAGCCGTTAACAATCCAGGGGTCGGGGCCGGGGTCGAGATACTCTATCCAGTAATCATCCACATGCCCCCGCGTGGTTCGTCCATCTATACCGTCATGAGTGGCGCTCAGGGGGCACTCACCGGGAGAGCCGCCGATTCCCGGGCCCCAGATGTAATTGTAGAGAGGACAGACCCCGCCGCTGGTGGGACCGGTATACATATCACGGTAACCGGTGCGGTCGTAATAGCCAAAGAGCATGGCCGCCGAGGTAGCCGAGCACCCGTAGCTCCAGTCAAAGGTAGGCACCTCACCGAGAACACTAATCCCCATCTGAACACGGCTCTCGGGGACAACGGCGGCCGCCGCCTTGATTTCCGGCGGTCGTCCCGGGAAATCGATTACGTCTATCCGCTCCCCGTCTTCATCAACAAACGTGCTGACGAGATACGGATTCTCAATCTCGGCAGCCGCCGGCCCTGGGTTAAAGAGGGACGGAACAATGATACCGAGGAGCAGGGCTGCCGTGATTATGACGCCTGGTATCCTATTAGCACTCACCGCAAGCCTCTCTTAGCTGCCTGGCTAATACAAGCGGCCGGGCGCTCTAGCATTTACGCGTAAATAAGTCAGGCTCTATCTTAATCTGCGGACATATATACTGCGTTTATCTTGGGATGCAGGTCCGGTTAGCAATCAGCCTAACCCGACGGGGAAACGGCACCCAGTTCCTGCATCACCTCCATCATGTTGGCATAGCCCACTTCGTCCACTATCTTGCCGCCGGCGATGCGAATGATGCTGATGCCCGCCATGGACACCCTCTTTCCGGTAGGCGCAATCCCCAAGAAACGGCCCCGGTGTGTCCCCTGACACTTCCAGTGCACGGCGGCCTTATCCCCTAACGCTATGACGTCCGCAGTAGCGAACTTAACATCAGGAAAGCCAGTGTGCCACTCTTTCACCGTCTGTTTGTAACCCTCCCGGTCAGGCTTTACCCCGGGAGCGGCGTAATTGAAGGTAAAGTCAGCGGCCAGAATCTCATC
>CAZXVG010000032.1:0-9778 GCA_964644205.1 uncultured Dehalococcoidales bacterium
CACCAGTGAAGACACCCCCAGTTCGTCGGCGGCAGCTTCCACGGCTTCCATCTCCGCGAGGCTGATGTCCGCTGTGAGGAGAATCTCCTCCAGGCTCTCTATGCGCTCCCGGGGCGAGACCACCAGCAGCTTGGGCAGCGGCTCGAGCTTGAAGTTGAGCGGGGGGAAGTTGATTCTGGGCCTTACGCGGTAAGCATCAAACGGACTGAATATGTCCTGCTCGGCGAGCACCGTCTTTATCTGCCTTTCCAGTATCCTCTCCACCTCGTTCTGTGAAGCCAGCTCCTGCTCCCGCAGAGTCTCCAGTTCCTCCTCAAGCTGGGACGGGTTACCCTGCCCGGCGCGTTCCATAGCCTGAATCTGGGACTCCAGGGCCTCTATTCTGGCTATCGTGTCGAAGTGGCTGATAACCAGTTGGACTTCGTCGGGTGTCCGGTCACGCCAGCCGGAAACGAGCTGGCCCAGCTCGTGGGGGATGGTTCTTGCCTCCCAGGCGGCCAGGCTGAAGCGATAGGGTCTGGCTATCGTCTCTAGCTGCTGGGAGAGGTCTGGTGCCCGGGCGCACCCGGCGCCGCTTGCTCCCAGCACCAAGAGAACCATGCTCAGAATGAGAACCGGCCTTATTTTCAATTCTAGCCCTTAGCGTTTATCCCGGGTGGAGGGGGGTCTTCGCCGGCTTGATGACACCGGCCTCGTCTTATTCCAGTCTGGCGGCGGTCCTGGCCAGCTCCCAGGAGTACTCGTAGAGGTGCAGCCCCTTACTTACGGCCAGAATCTCGCCGTCGCTCACCCCTATCTCCGAGGCCATGTATTCCTTGAGGAGCTGGAGGGCGGCCAGGTTGGAGGGGAAGCCGGCCCACAGGTCCCACGACCGGAAGTAGACGACGAAGTTAAGGCGGCCGTTAAGGATTCTGGTATCGACGGCGCGCAGGCAGGGCGGGTCGCTCAGGAAGATGGACTGGGCGTCACCGACCGCCATGAAGGCCTGGTTGGTGTTGTGCCCGTCTTCCCGGTACATGCGGATGACCTCGCTGATCTGCTTCTCCAGGTACTGGCCGTAGGTGTACTGCTCTCCCTCGGCGCGGTGGGCGGTCATGAGGTAGGGGAGGTAGCTTTCGATATACTCCGTGGTGGTCGGCGGCGGCACCCCCTGGGGGACGTCGGGGGTGAGGGGTCTGGTCCCCGGGTTTTTTATCTGGACGAGCGCGAACTCGAGCTCCTTACGCCGCTCGCCGGCATAGCTCCCCCGCTCGATTTTATAGTCACGGCCCTCGGCCAGGGTCTTACGCAGGCAGAGAAACCAGGCTTCGGAGAGGTCTCTGGCTTCAATCAATGAAATCTTCACTCGCTACTCCAACCGGTCTTTCAGCTCTTAATATTTATCGTTTTCTCCGGAACAGGTTAAGGAATCTGTCCTCGTAGTCCCGGAACAGGTCCCAGCGGTCGAGCTCTTCCTTGAGCTCGTGGGGTTCGCCCTGTCCCGCTTCCACCTTCCTGAAGAGCTCCTCAATCCTGACCCTGGCGTCAGCCGGGACGCCGTGGGCGTCCATGTTGAGCAGTCCTCTGGCCCCCATCTGCATCAGGTTATCCTGTATCGAGCTCCTGGTTATCTCGTAGGTGAATTTCATCAGCGAGACATCCCAGAGGTCGTCCTCGCCCTTGATAATGCAGGTCAGCGGGTCGCCGCCCTTGTCGATTTCGGCGTTGAGCCGGGCGACTACGGAGAGCAGCTTATCGGAGACGATGGAGAGCTCCTTCGGCTCGTTCCGGTAGCTGTAAAAAAGCCCGGCGGTAGCCGCCCCCTGCCTAGTGAGCATGTCTAGGTACCGCCTCGCCTCGGCGCTGAATCCCTGGAGCTGGGAGAGGTAGTAGGGGGTTACCACCCGGGGCCTTTCGGCGATGACCCGCCCCTCTCTGACGACGGTCTCGTTAGTATCCTCCATCAGCTCCCGGTAGGTCGGTTCGGTGACCAGGTAGTAGTAGATATTGGTCGTGCCGAAGGTGGCCAGGCTCTGCTTGGGCAGCCTGAGGGTCTCGGTGTGTCTCACCGCCTCTTTGATTCTCTCTTCGTCAATGTCCATATCGGTCGCCGCCGCTAAGGGATGGTCAGTAGCTCCTGCCTCAGCTCATTAAGGAGCGTGTGGTACTGTGAGTCGAGTTGAATCTGCCGGCGCCGCCACTCCGCCTGAAACTGGGGCTGCTTCTCGATGTCTATCTGGAATCTGCCGAAGGCCCCCAGCTGCTGCTGAAGGCTCTGCCTCACCTGCGCCTCGAACTCGGCCTTGAGGGCCTGATAAGCCTGCCGGCGCTGCTCCTTCCCCTGCCCCGAGTAGTGGTCGAAGAGGCGCCTCATCTGGCTGAAGACATTCTCCAGGGCTATCTGGTTGGTCTTCACCAGCTTCAGACCGTCCATGGCCCGCTTGTTGCTGCTTCGGGCCGGGTCGCTGTCGGGCAGGTTGATACTGCGCACCAGCACGTTAGCGACGCCCCTGGTAACGTGCTTTCTTGCCTTCTCGTCGAACTTACCCAGCTCCAGCACCAGGTTACCGCCTTCTTCAAGGTACTGGGTGGCCAGCCTCTCCCCCTCGGGGACGTATTTCCACTCCAGGCGTTCTTCCTCGGTCGCTTCGCCCAGCCCCGCCACCTTCTCCGCCGCTATCTCACGGGCGCTCTTTATCTCGTCCATATCGCTCACCGTTTGTTACCCCTGCCTGTACTTAAGATTATATCAAATCCGCTTCAAAGCTTAAACTTCGCTCGATGGACAGTTTTTTATCTTTGCCAGGCCAGGTGATATAATCTATCTACGGGAAAGCGGGCTTGCGAGGGCGCTGTGGAGAGGGATTTCGAGGTAATTGACCATACCGCTGACGTTGGTGTGGTTGCCTATGGGGCTGATTTGGGCCGGGCCTTCGCTAATGCTGCCAGGGGCTTATTCAGCCTGGTAACCGAGCTCGATAGCGTGGCGGAGGTCATCTCCCGCGACCTGGAGCTAGCGGCCCCTGACCGGGAAGACCTGCTCGTAGCCTGGTTAAATGAGCTTATCTACCTTTTCGATACCGAGCACCTCCTCTTCAAGCGGTTTGAGGTTACTGTCTTTGGCAATCGGCTCAAGGCCCGGGTCTACGGGGAGAAGGTGGATAGCTCCCGTCACCGGCTGAAGACCGGGGTCAAGGCGGCAACCTATCACCTGCTCGAGGTGAGCAAGGATGACGGCGGCTACAGGGTGCGGGTAATCTTTGATATCTAGCGGCGGAGACGGCGATGGCGGCGCAGTGGCGCGGTAAGGTAAACAGGATAGACGACTACCGCTGGGAAATCCCGACGAGCTATAAAGCGGGGATGCGGGTCGCCGGCTTAATCTATGCCAGCCAGTCCATGCTGGAGCATATCTTCGAGGAGCAGGTCTTTGAGCAGGTGGCTAACGTGGCCTTCCTGCCCGGAATCGTCGGCCACTCCCTGGCCATGCCCGATATTCACTGGGGCTACGGCTTCCCCATCGGCGGCGTGGCGGCTACCAGGGTAGCTGACGGGGTTATCTCGCCGGGGGGGGTGGGCTTTGACATTAACTGCGGCGTCAGGCTGTTACGCACCAATCTCACCGTGGACGAGGTGAGACCTGAGATTACGAAGCTGGTTAACGAGCTCTACGAGAACGTTCCTTCCGGGCTCGGTTCCGAGGGCAAGATAAGGGTGAGCCAGAAGGAGCTGGACCAGGTGCTTACGCAGGGCAGCCGTTGGGCGCTGGAGAAGGGCCTGGGCGAGCCGGAGGACATCGTGGTTACCGAGGAAGCGGGCTGTATCAAGCAGGCCAACCCGGACAAGGTCAGCGTTAAGGCCAAGAAACGGGGCATCCCGCAGCTGGGGACGCTGGGTTCCGGGAACCACTTCCTGGAGGTGGAGGCGGTTACCGAAATCTACGACCCGGCGGCCGCCGGGGTGATGGGTATCACCGGGGTGGGGCAGATACTGGTTCTGATTCATACCGGCTCCCGGGGGCTGGGGCACGAGGTCTGCGGCGACTATGTCCGGCTTCTGGGGGAGGCGGTGAAGAGGTACGGCATCGCCCTCCCCGACCGCCAGCTCGCCTGTGCTCCGGTAAGCTCGGCGGAGGGACAGGACTACCTTGAGGCCATGGCCTGCGCCGCCAACTATGCCTGGACGAACCGGCAGTGTATCGCCCACTGGACCAGGGAGTCCTTCGCCAGGGTCTTCGGCCGGAGCCAGCGGGAAATCGGCTTGGAGCAGATATACGACGTGTGTCATAATATCGCTAAGATAGAGGAGCATAGTGTCGGCGGCAGGAGGCAGAGGCTGTGTGTTCACCGCAAGGGGGCGACCCGGGCTTTCCCCCCCGGCCACCGTGATGTCCCCGAGAGGTACCGTGACATCGGGCAGCCGGTGCTCATCCCCGGAGATATGGGGCGGGGCTCTTTTGTCGCCCTGGGTACCGAGAGGGCCATGGCGGAGTCTTTCGGGTCCACCTGTCACGGCGCCGGGCGGCTTAAGAGCCGGTCGGCGGCCAGGCGCAGCCTGAATGGTGCGGAGGTCGCCCGGCAGCTGGCCAGCCGGGGGATTACCGTTAAGACCGGCGACTTAGGCTCCCTGGCGGAAGAGGCCTCCCCGGCCTACAAGGATGTTGCCGAGGTGGTCGAGGTAACCGATAAGGCGGGTCTCTCCCGTAAGGTTGTCCGCACGGAGCCCGTGGGGGTAATTAAGGGTTAGGAGAAAGGCATGTATTTTAAGGACAATGTTGAGGCGCTGGGACACACCCCGCTGGTGGAGCTACCACACCTGAGCCCGAGTAAGAAGGTGCGCATTCTGGCCAAGATGGAGGGCCAGAGCGTGGGCGGCAGCGGCAGCATCAAGGACCGGATTGCCCGGTACCTGATAGAGGCGGCGGAGGCGAGTGGTAAGCTCAACCGGGAGAAGACGATTATCGAGGCCACCAGCGGCAATACCGGGATAGCCCTGGCCTGGCTGGGGCAGAGGAAGGGTTACCGGGTTACCATTGTCATGCCGGACAACATGAGTCTGGAGAGGCGGCAGCTACTCAGGATATTCGGCGCCGAGCTCGTGCTTACCGACGGCGCTCTGGGTATGAGGGCAGCCATTGATAAGGCGCGTGAGCTGGTGGCTAAGGATAGCAAGTACTTCATGCCCGACCAGTTCAGCAACCCGGCTAACCCCTTAGCGCACTATGAGACCACCGGCGCCGAGATACTGGAAGATTTCCCCTACGATAAGATTGACGTTTTTGTCTGCGGTATCGGTACCGGCGGCTCGATATGCGGTATCAGCCGCCGGCTGAGGGAGAGATACCCCGCTATCAGGGTGGTCGGGGTCGAGCCGTACCCCGGCGACAGCATTCAGGGCCTTAAGTGTATGGACGAAAGCGAGGTCCCGGCGGTGCTTGACCTGAGCCTGATTACCGAGAGGGTAAACGTCTCCAGCCGCGAGGCGGCGGCGGCCACCCGGCGTCTCTTGGACAGGGAGGGAATCTTTGCCGGCTTGTCCTCGGGGGCGGCGCTCTGCCGGGCTGTCGAGATTGCTTCCGAGATGGCCGGCGGTAACGTGGTGGTGGTGCTCCCCGACGGGGGCTGGAAGTACCTGAGCCTTGATTTCTGGACTGAGGGTGAGGCCGGAAATAGATAGAAAGCAAGCGCCCGTAGTCTACCTGCCGGAACCGTCCCCGAAGGGGGGCCTCTCCCTGGAGGAGGCGATTACCCGCCGGCGGTCGGTGAGAGACTTCTCCGCGGAGCCGGTTACTCAGGCGCAGCTGTCACAGGTGCTGTGGGCGGCTCAGGGAATAACCGATAAGGGCCGGGCTTTGAGAGCCGTACCCAGCGCCGGGGCGACCTACCCGCTGGAGGTCTATGTCGTTTGCGCTGGTGATGGTGTGGCCGGCATGGGCGCCGGCGTATACCGCTATAATGTGGCCCGGCACTCCCTTACCTTACACCGTGAGGGCGACTTCCGTAGCGACCTGGCCCGGGCCGCCTTGAACCAGGAATTCGTCTCGGAGGCGCCGTTTACCGTCGTTATCTGCGCCTCTTTTCCGCGCACGACCCGGGGCTACGGCCGCCGCGGCGAAAGGTATGTCCTCATCGAGGTGGGGCATAGCGGGCAGAATGTCTACCTCGAGGCGTCTGCCCTGGGGCTGGCTACGGTGGCGGTCGGTGCCTTCGATGACCGGGCGGTCCGGGAAGCTCTTGGGCTTCCCGAAGGGTGTGAGCCCCTATATCTTATGCCCCTGGGGAAACCGGCCTGAGGGTCTTTATCACTCCAGCCCGGCCTCTTTTAACGCCGATATCAAAGACTCCTTGCTGGGGCATAGCCCCATTATCCTGACCAGACCGCCGATAATCAGGGCTGGGGCGGTGGTCAGGTTGTATTTCTCGAATAGCTCATTTCGCCCTTTATAGGTAACGATTTCCACCTTATCGCCGAATTCCCGCTCGATTTCCCCGAGAAGCCTGCTTAGACTGATGCCGCCGGAGCAGGTCGGCACCGAGAGAAAGACCTCTACCTTTACCTTGTTCATAGTCCGCCCTCCCTGAGGGCGTTATCCAGGGTAGTCCGGCTGGGGCAGATGCCCTCAATCCTTATCTTCTCGTTGATAACCACGGCCGGTACGCAGCTGAGCTTGTACTCCTCGAACTTGGGTACGGCTTCCTGCCCGACGAGCTTGATGACCTCAAGTTTACCCTTATATTTCCTGGCGTACTCATCAGCTAGCGCCAGGATAGCGGTACACCCCGGGCAGGGCGGGTCACCGCTGAATACCTCCATCCTTAGCTTCATGATGCTGCCTCCAGTTCTTTGGCGATATATTTGGCTATCTCCTCTTCGGAGAGGAGCTTACCCGCGGCGACCACCCGGTCGTTTATGACCACCGTCGGGGTTAGCATGACGCCGTACCGGTCGCCCTCCTCGGAGAGGGCGTCAAACTTGGCCACCTCTACCCTGTCCGGGTATCCGGCGGCGGCCTCTTTGGCCCTCCTTTCCATCTCTTTACATCTGGCACACGGCGGGGTGGTGCCGAAGATTTTTACCTGAATCATCTTTCACCTCCCGAAAATCACGTTATGGAGCCGAATATCATGCCGGCTATGGTTGCCGCCGCCACCACCAGGGCGACGTAGACTAGGGTCTTTCTGGTGCCCATGATGCCCCGGAGGGCCAGCATGCAGGGGAGGGATAGAGACGGCCCGGCCAGAAGCAGGGCCAGGGCCGGCCCGCTACCCATACCCAGGTCGATAAAGGTCTTGATAATGGGTACCTCGGTAAGGGTGGCGATATACATAAGCGCCCCACCGATAGCGGCTACGAAGTTAGCCAGCGGGCTGTTACCCCCCATATAGGCGGCCATGGCCGTCGGGGGGATGACCACCCCCAGAATCCCGGCGATAAATACCCCGAGCAAGAGCCAGGGCACGATGCGGCGCAAGAAGAAGAGGGTCTCCTTCATCCATTCTTTAATCTCGCTACCGGTAAACCAGCGCCACAGGGTGATACCCAGAACGCCGCCGAGAACCCCGAAGGGGAGCCAGTAACCGGCGGCGGCGGTGACCAGAATCCCGATAAGCGTCCCGAAGAAGACGGCGTACTGCCAGGGCTTCTTGCCGTTGGGGTCGGCTTCAATCAGGGCCGGGGCCTGGGTTTTGAGCTTATCGGTTTCCTCTTTCCTGAAGATAAAGGCCATGATTAGGCCGATGCCGATAGCGAAGGCAATGGCGCCGACCGCCCGGGCCACCCCCAGCTCGTAGCCCAGTACCCGGGCGGTATAGACGATAGCCAGGATATTGATGGCTGGCCCTGAGAAAAGAAAGGCGATGGCCGGGCCCAGACCGGCGCCCCTCTTGTAGATGCCGCCGAAGAGGGGCAGCACCGTGCAGGAGCATACCGCCAGGATAGCCCCCGAAACCGAGCCGGCGGCATAGGCTAGCGGCTTTTTGGCCTGGGGGCCGAAGTACTTGAGGATAGCGGCCTGCGAGGCAAAGGCCGAGATAGCCCCGGCGATGAAGAGGGCGGGCACCAGGCAGGTAATCACGTGTAAGGACAGGTACTCGGTTAAGCCGTTAAGCCCGCCGCGCAAGACCTCAATTACCGTCATAAGCTACTATACCCTTATATGCGCATTAAAGCACAGATTCTCATAAAAAAATTAGCGCCCTCTGTGCCGCTGGACACAGGTCGGCCCGACCCGCTCTGCGTTCTTGAGGCGTGCCCGGTCTTGAGCGGCTACCCGGTTGCTTCTGAGCCCCTTTTTAACGGCCTCGATTATCTCCGGGAGGTAGGCCGGTGCATCCTGCCTGTTTATGGAGTACAACGACCAGAGCCCCTCTTTTCTCAGCTTGAGGAAACCGGCATCGTAGAGAATGCTCAGGTTGCGAGAGGCACGGGTCTGCGAGATATCAAGCACCTGCATTACCTCGCAGACGCAGCACTCCCTCTCCAGAAGCAGGTTTAGTATTCTGAGCCGGGTCTCGTCCGATAGTGCCCTGGTTGCTTTCAAAAGCTCCCGCATGTTTAATTCCTTATATGCGCATTTACACCTTTATTGTAGGCGTTTGGGGCGGCTTTGTCAAGTCTTTCGGGGCGGAAACTGGCTGGGGGTCTGTCCCGGCATGGTAATACTTGACATCCGCAGGGTAATGGATTATATTTGGCATCCCGCACAGGTAGGCGGCAGATTTTGGCGGGCATGGGATTTGGTGTATAATTATGCTTTCGGGTTGCCAGCCTTCGGTGAGATTTAGTGCAAAGGGGGAATAGTTTTATGGAAGCGGACCAGGCCAGGACTCTGGAGGGGCTCCGGGTTGCCATCCAGCTGGAGATTGACGGTAAGGAGTTCTACCTCAAAGCCAGCCGGGAGAGCGGTAACGAGATGGGGAGAAGGCTGTTCGCCTCGCTGGCGGCTGAGGAAGACCTTCACCGGCATACCTTCGAGGAGATATACCGTTCGCTGACGGCCGCGAAGGGCTGGCCGGAGACCCGTCTCAGCTTTGACGGAGGGGCGGGTCTGAGGGCCATATTCGCTCAGGTCACAGCCGGGGTCGGTTCCGGTGTTACGGCTCAGGCCACCGAGCTCGACGCGGTGAAGACGTCCATGGACATGGAAAACAAGACCTATGACTACTATCAGGCCCAGAGCCAGACCGCTGCCTATGCCGGCGAGAAGGAGTTCTATCAGGCGCTCATGGCGCAGGAGCGGGAGCACTATCTGGTGCTGCTCGACTATTACGAGTATCTCAAGGACCCGGCGGGCTGGTTCGTGCAGCGGGAGCACCCGTCGCTGGACGGCGGATAGCCGCTAAGCGGAGGAGATAAGGGGGTAGCGCTATGCTGGAGATTAAGCACCTGGCGGTGGCGGTGGGGGGCAAGGAAATCCTGCACGATGTCAACCTGAAGATTGGGGTCGGCGAGACCCATGTCCTTTTCGGCCCCAACGGCAGCGGTAAGACCACCCTGCTGGCGGCGATAATGGGCTTCCCCAAGTATCAGGTGACCGCCGGCAGTATCAGCTTCCACGGTAAGGACATAACCCGGCTGTCGCTGGACGAGAGGGCTCGTCTGGGCATCGGCATGTCCTTCCAGCGGCCCCCGGTGGTGCGCGGGGTAAAGACCCGGGACATGGTTACCGCCTGCCTCAGGAAGCGAGGGGACGGGGAGCTTATCGAGAAGCTGGCGGAGAAGACCGACCTGGCCGACTTTCTCGACCGGGAGATAAACTACGGCTTTTCCGGCGGGGAGATAAAGCGCTCCGAGATGATGC
>CAZXVG010000033.1:0-9534 GCA_964644205.1 uncultured Dehalococcoidales bacterium
CACTTCTTAATTTTTTCATCACCGTCGGGCATCTGCTTATAGTCGGGAGCTATGGTCAGGGCATAGTTTAATAGTTCCTCCGAAATCAGCGGTGCCACCACCCGTATCGAGTGTGCCATGTTCATCCGGTCAAGACGCAGAGCGGCATTGTTATGCAACTGCGCGATGCATTCCATCTGCTTCCCGAACAAGGCCTCGGCAGGGTACTCAGCGAGGTATTGATAGCCGCAGAAGACCTCGTCGCCCCCCTCGCCGGAGAGCAGTATCTCGATGCCCTGCTCACGGGCGTATCGGGAAACGAGATAGTTGGCCACCGAGCTCCTTACCAGGGAAGGGTCGAAGCTCTCCAAGTGGTAGATAACCTCGGGGAGGGCCTCCAGCATATCGCTGAGGCTGACGATGAGTTCGTGGTGTTCGGAATCGATGTGCCTGGCTGCCAGGCGGGCCGACAGGATGTCGCTGCTCTCGCCCACGCCCAGGGCGAAGGTCGGTAGCTTGGCGTCTTTGCCCTTTTTCCTCTTATACTCCTGGCTGGCGATATAGTTAATGACGCTGCTGTCCAGCCCCCCGCTGAGCAGCCCCCCCGTGGGCAGGCCGAAGTCCACCCGGTTAGCGAAGCTCTTCTCAATGAGTTCCCTGATGTCGCTGGCCATCTGCTTCGGGCTAAGGTCCCGGGGGTGTGGTGGCTTTTTAGGGAGCTTAGCGAAGCTGGCTAGATGGCCGCTAGTGTCCATAGCGTGTCCGTTGGGGAACTCGTAGACCGCTTCGCTTACCGCCAGTATCCCCTTGAGCTCGGAGGCGAAAAACAGGGTGCCGTTTCTCTCGGCGTAGAAGAGGGTCTTGATGCCGAGCAGGTCGCGTGCCGCTAAGATGTCTCTCCCGTCAAAGATGACCAGGGCGAAGATGGTATCGCCCAGATAATCGAGCATTCCCCGGCCGTATTTCTCATAGAGGGCCAGTATCAGGTGTTCCTCGCGGAAGGGCCCGTCGGCTACTTCGTGTTCGCTGGCCAGCTCGGCCCAGTTACCCATCTGGCCGTCGTAGCAGATGACCAGGTCGGGGTTATTCGGGCTGCGCACCGGAATTGCGGCGCCGGGGCGGGCACCGTCGGCCTGAAGATAGTTCTGGGCCATGACGGTGCCTTTCCTCTGGAATACTCCAGAAGCGTCGGGGCCGCGGTGGGCCATTACCCGCATCATGGAGTCGACTTCGTTTCTCTGGGGTTTACCATAGGCGACGGCTATTCCACTCATACTGCAATTCTCCTCTCAGTCAGTGTCGGGGTGTTGGGGGACTACTTTATGATTTCAAAGATGGCCACCAGACCGTGCCCGCAGCCCAGCCCTGGCTGCAGGCCCATCTCAAGCTCACGGAGGCAGTAGCCGAGCTGGGGCTCGACCAGGCTGGCCCGGGGGTTACCCGTCTCAAGCGAGGCCGCCAGCTTCACTATCCCCTTCATGGTGTTTAGCGTCTCCCCGACCACTTCGGGGGCTTCTCCTGGGGCCTCCGGAGGCATCTTTCCTTTCAGCCCCGCCCTGGTGAACGTGATGAGGTGGTTCCACCAGTCGGCGAGCTTCTGGTGGTAGGCGTTTACCTCGGGGAAGCCCTCCCGGGGGACATAGCGAATCAATAGCTCGTCCAGGTCGGTGGCTACGTTGGGCTCGAACAGCGAGTTAACCAGCCTCCGCAGCGGCGGGCAGTGAGGGTTATACTGGGCGGTATCCATGTGCCGGCCGACAAACGATGAGCGGTCGGCCAGCCGGCGCAGGGCGATGGAGTCGCCCGTCTGCTTCTTGACCCGCTGGTAGATGTCGAGCACTTCGGGGCGTGCCATGAGCCGCAGCGGGAAATAGGTTAGCTCCGCCTGTTTTCGCTTATCGCCGGCGTAGATGTAGGAGATAGCGTAGTCCATCCACTGGCTGTGCTCGAAGTCCTGTGTCCACAGGGTCTGCCACTCGTAGGAGAAGCGCCCCAGCCAGTCGATGAGCACCAGGGCGCCGCCTTTAGCGTGCCCGGCGATGCGTCCCAGCAGGGATACGGTCTCTGGGTCGCTGTTGTGGGACAGCGTTCCGTAGTTGGCGAGGTAGAGGTCGTAGGGGGCTTCGCCATTTAGTTCGTAGGTGTTTATGTCGCACTGGGTAAAGGCGATATTCTTCCTGTCTCCGTAGACACTCCGGGCCTGTTCCAGGAGGCCCGGGTTAATGTCAATCCCCTGGTAGCGTTCCAGTATCGCAGACGGTATCACGGCGGTATCGTGCTCCGAGACAGACGCTCCGTGGCGGGTGATGCCGGTAAGAAGCTCGAAGCCGTCGCCGCTGCCGCAACCCAAGTCCAGGACGCGCAGGCCCTGGCCGTGCTTCTTCTTGCGGGCTACCAGCTCTTCCAGATGGGGTCTCAGGTAGAGCCCGAGCTCTTCATCCTCCCAGAAGCGGCGGACGTTATCGTACTTACCCAGCAGCCCCCCGGGCTTGGCGTACTGCCCGCTCTTCAGCGCTTCGTTGTAGGCGTCTTTTTCACTCATCTCGTCCCTTACGAACCTTTAGACATGGATTCCACCACCTCTACCGCCTGGAAGCCGTCAGCCCCGTAGCCGTCGGCCCCGATGCTCTGGGCAAACTCCTCCGAGACCGGTGCCCCGCCGATAATCACCTTCACCCCGTCTCTCAGTCCGCTCTCCTTGAGGGCCTTAATGGTGTCCTCCATGTTGGTCATGGTGCTGGTGAGCAGGGCCGACAGGCCCAGGAACTGGGGGTGTTCCTCTTTTACCGCCGCCACGATGGTCTGCGGCTCGATGTCGTTGCCCAGGTCCTTGACGGTGTAGCCGGAGCCGCGGAGCAGTATGGAGACGATGTTCTTCCCGATGTCGTGCAGGTCGCCCTTTACGGTGGCTACCAGTATCTTGCCCTTGGCCTTGATGCCGCTCTTAGCCAGGTGTGGCTCCAGCTTCTCCATGGCGGCGCCGACGGCTTCCGCCGAGGCGAGCATGTCGGGGATGAAGAACTCGCCGGTGCTGAACTTGTCGCCCACGATTTCCATGCCGGCGCTGAGCCCCTGGCCGATGATGTCCCTGACCCCGATGTCGGCCGCCAGGGCTTCATCGATGAGCTCGGTTACCCCGGGCTTACCGACCATACCCTCCTCCAGCCCTTCGTCGTCCTGGGTCACCCTCCCCTGGATCACATTTTCCTTAATCAGATTGATAATATCTTGTGTCATCTTTACTCTCCGTAGTCTAAAGATTTCTCAGCCTGGGCAGCAGGCCGGGCACCTCCTGGAAGATGCTGTCTAAAATATTCTGGTCTAGGTGAGCGGCCGGCAGGGAGAGGAGCTTATCCAGCCGCTGCTTTGCCAGAACCAGGGTTTCGTCTGTTTGGCCCTTGCCTTCGAAGGGGTAGGGGGGTGTTATCTCACCGGAGCGCAGGGCGCGGCGCACGAAGCGGACGTAGAGCTTGTGGGAGGTGGTCATGACCTTTCGCACCTGCTCCAGACAGTCCGCAAGGCTGGCCTCGCTCACCTCCGGCTGCCGCAGGAACCGCTTCACCATGTCGATGTGGACGTCGTCCAGGACTGCCTGGACGGGGCAGAAGATGTTGGTTCGTTCCAGGAGCCCGAAGGCGTAGTGGACGTACTGCGCCCCGGCCAGGGCTACCAAGACGTGCGAGAAGAGCCTCTCCACGGCGGCCTGTATGCTGGGTATCGCTGTGTCGGAGACGCCGGCCGTGGAGTAGCAGGGCAGGCCGTAATAGCGCGCCATCTGGATACAGTCCACGTTGTACTGGCTGAACTCGGGGACGCCGTAGGAGTCGTAGAGGTTATCCATACGGGTCCTCACCGGGACGCTGCCGTAGAGCACCGGGGTGCCCTTGTTTACCAGCTGGGTAAGCGTTATCCCCGCCAGAATCTCGGCGTTTATCTGAGCGACCATGCCCTCCTCTCTGATGGGGGCGGTGGAGCCGCCCTGAGGAGAGCTGGAGATGACCAGGGGAATACCCAGTCCGGTTATCTCTATCGCCTTCTGGGTGGTGTCGTCTACCAGCTGCAGGGGGCTCTTTACCACGCAGGTGATGAAGGAGATAATCGGGTTCTCGCGGAGCTCATTTTCTCCGCCGGCGATAATCCGGGCCATCCTGACCACGTCCCCGAGCTTGCTAATCTCGGTGAGCCCGGACATAACGTGCTTGGTGGTATTGTTGAGCGAGACAAAGAACTTGTTGACGTCCTTGTTATGGCTGTTAATATCGTCGTCCTGAATATTGACCGTGCGCAGGAAGCTGTCCCAGGAATCGAGGTGTTCGCAGAGGCGTGCCGCCTGCGCCAGCCGCTCGGTAGTGCCTTTCTCCTCCCGGAAGATCGCTAGCTCCGTCTCACGGGTCGGCTGGCGCTTGCTGACAAAGGTCTCTACGTCCGTGTCCAGCCACTTGTTGGCCTCGGAGCCCGAGGCGAAGTGCACCCTGCTCTCGGCGCCGTCCAGGATGAGGCAGTTATCCTCGGCGCGCGCCCCCAGCTTCACCACCTTAGGGCAGGATTCGATAGCCTCCATAACCAGGCGCTCCGGAATTCTGAGCTGCCAGGTAGGTGCCTCCGGCCGCCCCGTGGTGATGACCTCGGCGCCGGAGCCGGAGAAGAGCTCGGCGGCGTTGCGGTTAAAGCAGGTGATGCCGGGGTCGTTCAGTATCGCCAGAGAGGCGCGGTGTATCTGCTCCACCTGCGCTAGCCTGAGCCGCTGGTATGGTGCTATTAATACTCCCGGTCGTGCCATCTAATCCTTCTCCTGCTCTCCGATTTATGTCCGTTACAAAAGGGAAACCTAGCGGCTGGACCTTGGGTGCTACCGGCTGTCCCCGGGCGTTTGTCTCTTAAGCGCGAATCCCCGGTATCTCCGAGACTATGCGCTGTCTTGCTGCCTCGGGCAGGCGGTAGTTATGAGCCTCAAGCAGGCGTTCTACCGCCTCGCCCGCCCGCTGCCAGGTGGCCTTCTTACCTTCTTTCTGCCACCTTTCCCGGCTGTTGCGGTCGCTGAGCTGGGGCTGGTAGTGCTCGCTGCGCATGAAGTGTCTGGTGTGCCTGGTAGCCACGAAGTGACCCCCCGGGCCCACCTGCTTGATGAGGTCGAAGGCCAGTGTCTCCTCGTCCACCCTGATGCCCTCGACGGCCCGCATCACCATGCCCAGTATTTCGTTGTCAATCACCAGCTTCTCGTAGCAGGCCGTCATGGCAAACTCCATCAGCCCGGCGGCGTCGTGGATGAAATTGGCCCCGGCCAGGGCGCAGAGCAGGCTGGTGGTAGCGGACTCATAGCCGCTCTGGGCGTCCAGTATCTTTGAGTCGCTCATGCCGCCCGTGGCGTAAAAGGGCAGTTTGTAGAACTGGGCCATCTGGGCGCCGGCGGCGTTAATCAGGCCCATCTCCACCGAGCCGGCCAGGTACCTCAGGTCGCGGAGGTCGGTGCTGGTGGCTACCGAGCCGAAGATGGCCGGCGTCCCGGGGTTAGCTATCTGGGTAAGCATGACCCCCATCAGCGAGTCCGTGGTCTGGATTACCAGGTTCCCGGCCAGGGTGACCGGCGAGGTGGCCCCGCACAGCGGCTCGGATGGGCACACCAGGGGAATGCCCTGCTCGGCGATGGCGACTACCAGGTCGCCGTAGTGCCCGTCCATCTTTAAGGGGCTTATGCTGCAGGTTATCATGGAGATAAGGGGCCGCTTACGGAGTGCTTCGGCGGAGCCGGCGATGATTTCGGCCATTTTAATCACCCGTTTGACCCCGTCGGGGGTATAGACGCCGCCCATGATGTGCTTGGCGGTGTTTGACAGGCCGGCGAAGAAGCGGTTGGCGTCGACGTCCTCCACCGCTAGCTCGTTGGGATAGGTGGGCAGCATGAAGAGGTGGATATTATCAAGCTGCTCCACCAGCCGGGCGAATCGTCTCAGGTCTTCCAGGTTTGCCGGTCGCTTCCGGTCGCTATCAGGCTCGTAGATGTAGAGGGCCGTCCCGCCGGTGCCGGCATAGACCCGTTTCCCACCCAGGAGGATGTCGTGCTTCTCCTCACGCCCGCAGAGTCTGACCTCGGAGGTGGCCTTGGCTATCAACTCCAGAGCCCTTTCCCGAGGCAGGCGGACGCGCCGCTTTTCCTCGTCTACCTGCGCTCCCGCCTTTCTAAAGAGCTCCCGGGCCGTATCCGAGTTCACCTCGAAGCCTATCTCCTCGATTACCCGCATGGCGGTATCGTGGATTCGGGATATAGCGTCTTCGGTGAGCGGCTTATAGCTGCCGCCCGCCAGTCCCTTTCGTATCATAAAGCTAACTTCTACCTTCTACCGACGCAATCTTGTTTATCGCAGGTGGTGCAGGGGTTGTAGTCGGTTATGTCGCTGTCCCCGATACCGATAATGCCCGATATCGACTTGCGCGGAATCATGAGACAGCTATCGGTCAGGCGAATCCCGGCGCAGTCGTCTCTCAGCAGGCGGAAGACTTGCTTCTGCTGGCTTACGTCCCAGTCGCAGTGACCGGGGCTGAAGCGCCGGCTTGCGGTGCGTCCCCAGGCGTGAGCCAGGTCGCCGATTCGTGTCTCTAACCAGTCGGCCAGTTGCTCGGTGTATAGTGAGCCTATCGTCTCCAGCGTGGTGGCCTGGAGGATAAGCCCTTCCCGGGCCAGCCGGGCCGCCTCGTCCTCAAGCTCGTTGCCAATGGTCAGCGCGAAGACGATAACGTCGTCAGCCTTCTTTAAGGCGTGGGCAACAATCTCGCTGTTAAAGATGGTGCCGTCGTCCAGGAGAACGCTTGAGCCGTAAACCAGCTCTACCCGGCTGACGAGGTATGAATATGAGGGCTTCACCAGCTGCTGCGCTGCGTCTATATGGTCGCTAACCAGACCGGCCACTCGGGGGGCCGGCTCGGAGCCGGGGGCATAGCCGATGCCGCAGAATACCTGCTCCGTGGTGACCTTAAATTGTTTTTCTAATGTTACCATGTTACCAATTTTTCTCCTCGGTGGTATTAAAGAGCACAGAGAATCTCGCCTGGGCGCTCTGCGGGCACGTGAAAGTTGTAGTTACGCCCTATAAATACGTGGGAGTCTGGTGGGGGTGTTAGTGGAAAAGCGCTTGGGAAAACGGTCTGAGGATTAAAGTGGGTAAGGATTTGGGTGGGATTAAGTGTTGATAACCAGAAATAGCCTAGCGAAGAGTTATTACTAGCCTAAAAAAACCAGTCTGTGAGTTCACTCTGCAGAGAGGTTTCCCACGCCCTGTGCTATCTTTCTAGTCTACAGCACTCGCAACCTCCTAGCGAGATCTGAGTATCTACCGTATCTTGATCTCTGGAATCTATTTTAGTTGATTATCCGGTCAGTGTCCATCGCTGTTTGTTGCAGAGGCGGGGAAGGCTTGAGGTGGATTATTGCGTCTCAGGTGCCCTTATGGCTTATGGTTGCTTCTCAGTCGGGGGGAGCCCTTTTTTAGGGCTACCGTTGCCTGAAATCTCCCGGACCGACCTGTAAACAGGCTCCATTCCAGGCTGCAAACGGAGGGGCTTAATATCCTCAGCCGGCGGGTGGGGTAGCTACGGCTGAAGTGATGAAATCACCGTAGGGGAGGCTTTTGGGGCGAAAAATGGAGCTAGGGCGTGGTTTTGCCCTGTCCGGAGGTGGGGTGGCGAGGTGGGGACTTTTGGTGTGGCGGGCGTGGGGAGGCAACCCCGACCGGTATCCTGTAGAGCCTTTAGCCTAGTCCCGGCTGCGGCCTAATTTGAGGCTGCGTTTCACCATCTGCCACAGACTGGTATTGCGACACGCCGTGTGCACCCGGTGGATGGCATTAGCCAGCCTGGTACTGTTTTCCCGCTCGGTTTGTTCCAGGGCCTCTAGTCTTTCGGCGATGTCGTTCAGGGCCGGTTTCAGCCAGCCTGAGGCGACCTGGAAATGGTATGCCTTCTCCAGGTCCTGGTTCAGGTTCTCGGCCTTTAGCTCCAGCTCGGCGATGCGCTGCTTCGCTTCGTAGAGCGCCGTTTGCATTTCTTCGTTGCTGGACTCGGTAGCCTGTAGTTTCGACTCGGCGGCGCTGGCCGCCCTCTTGTATTTCTCCATCTGCCGTTCCGTGTCAAGTTGAATCTTCTTGAAGCAGGTTGCGCAGTAGACGGGGATACCGGCTTCTTGTGTCTCTCCGCACTGGGAGCAGCTGAAGTGGGCCAGCTGTAGGCTTCTCAGACACTGCTCGCAGTAGACCGAGGCGCCGTTCTGTAGCTTGACTCCGCACTCGGCACAGTTGAGGTGGCCGTTCTGTTTTTCCTTGGTGGCGCGGCAGTCACGGCACCGGGTGGGATGGTTGAACCCCATCCGCTCGTAGAATTCCTGCTCGCCTTCGGTAAATAAGAACTGCCTTCCGCAATCGCGACAGGCTAACTTGACACCGGCGTCCCTTACTTTAACCATATTGCCTCCCGGTTTCTGGATTCCCTTGGCTTAGGGGTAGCATTGAAATATGCCGCAGTTTAGTAATACTATCCAGCCCCTCTTTGGTGTTAGTCTCCGCTGGCGATAACCTCCCACTGGTCTGTCTTGGGGTTGAGGTCGAACTTGCTGCCGTTATCCCAGACAACGCGCACCGTGCCTATCGGGGTTACACGCCAGATAGTTCCCGTATCTCCCGGAGCCACCGGCGAGTTTGGCTTGGAAGCACGAATGAGCCTGATTCGCTTTCCATTCTCTGAGTTCATATATTTTTACCTCCCGCTTGGTGCTTATTAATTTTATTAATTACAGTAATAATATAGCTCCCATCTTACTCGGCCGGGGTATAGTCTACCGTCAGGGTCTTGGTTACTGGCTCACACCCTTCCACGGTAGCGGTGACCACGATGGTGTTTTCACCGGGCGTAAGCTCGGTACTGGCGGAGAAGGTGCTATCCTCGGCTATTTCCACTGCCTGGCCGTCAACCGTGACCGCGGCGGCCGGGTCGGAGACGAACCCGGTGATAGCTAGCGGACTCTCGGCGACCTTGGCTTTGTCATAGGGCGAGGTTACTATCATAGTTAGTATTCGGGTCACGCTTATGGTTCTGGTCTCCGTTTCCCGGTCAGCTATGGTGGCTTCGACGGTGATGATATTTTCGCCGTAGATAAGCTCGGTGCTGGCCGAGAAGGTGCCGTCCAGAGCCACCTCCGCCGGCTGGCCGTTAACCGTGACCACGGCGGCCGGGTCGGAGATAGAGCCGCTCACGGTTATCGAGCTCTTGATGACCTCGGAATTGTCCCGGGGCGAGTCTATCTCCAGGTCGAGCCTCCGGGTTACCAGCACCGTTCTGGTTACCGGGTCCGTGGCGTTAACCACGATGGTGTTTTCCCCGTAGCCGAGTTCGATAATGGTGGAGAAACGCCCGTCCTTGGTGGTCGCTATTTCCTTACCGTTGACCGTGACTACGGCGGAGGGGGGGTATACGGTACCCCTTACCGTTACCCAGCTTCCGCTGGTTTCTACCAAGTATTCCGGCGAGTCTAGCTCCAGGACTAGAATCCTGTTTACGGTCAGGATCTTG
>CAZXVG010000034.1:0-9234 GCA_964644205.1 uncultured Dehalococcoidales bacterium
AATGTCCTCGGCGGCACCGAGGAGACCACCACCGGCGTCATCAGGCTGCGCAGCCTGGCCAAAGCGGGCGAGCTCAAGTACCCCATCATTGCCGTAAACGACGCCCAGACCAAGTACCTCTTCGACAACCGCTACGGTACCGGCCAGAGCACTATCGACGGCATCACCCGGGCCACCAACATCCTGTGGGCGGGTAAGAGGGTGGTCGTCTGCGGTTACGGCTGGTGCGGACGCGGTATCGCCATGCGGGCCCGGGGGCTGGGTGCCCAGGTGATTATCACCGAGGTCGAGCCGACCCGCGCCCTGGAGGCGGTTATGGACGGTTACCAGGTCATGCCGCTCACGAAGGCCGCCGAGATAGGAGACGTCATCATCACCGTCTCCGGCGATAAGCACGTTATCGACGAATCCCACCTCAAGGTCATGAAGGACGGGGCCATTCTGGCTAACAGCGGACACTTTAACGTCGAGATTAACATCCCGGCCCTGGAAAGCCTGGCTAAGAGCAAACGACGCATCCGGCCATTCGTTGACGAATACGCCTTAAAGGACGGACGCCTGATACACCTGCTGGGGGAGGGGCGGCTGATTAATCTGGCCGCCGCCGAAGGGCACCCCGCCAGCGTCATGGACATGAGCTTCGCCAACCAGGCCCTGTGCCTGGCATATATCGTAAAAAACAGAGGCCAGCTTGAAACCAGGGTCTACTCGGTCCCCGAAGAGATAGATAAAGAGATAGCCCGGCTTAAACTGAAGTCCATGGGCACCGAGATTGACACGCTGACCCCGGAACAGAAGGCGTACCTCAACAGCTGGCACGAAGGAACCTAAGACATGGAGGATAAGATGACGAACACTTTCAGTAGCTCACCGGTATACCTGCTCACCTCGGAGTCGGTTACCGAAGGACACCCGGACAAGATATGCGACCAGATATCGGACGCCGTCCTGGATAACATCCTGGGACAGGACCCATACGGGCGGGTGGCCTGCGAGACAGCCGTGACCAACGGCATCATCATCGTTATGGGGGAGATTACCACCGACTGCTACGTCGAAATCCCGCGGATAGTCAGGAAGGTAGTCCACGACATCGGCTACACCCGACCCGAGTTCGGCTTCGACTACCGCTCCTGCGGGGTGATGGTCTCCATTAGCGAGCAGTCCCACGACATCGCCCTCGGGGTGGACAAGTCACTGGAGGCGAAGTCAGCCGCCTCAAGCGACGACCTCGACCAGACGGGCGCCGGCGACCAGGGGATGATGGTCGGCTTCGCCTGCAACGAGACGCCGGAGCTCATGCCCCTGCCCATCTCCCTGGCCCATAAGCTGTGCCGCCGCCTGGCCCAGGTGCGAAAGGAGCACATTATACCCTACCTCCGCCCCGACGGCAAGTCACAGGTCACGGTGGAGTACCACAACGGCACGCCGCACCGGGTGACCAACGTGGTCATCGGCGCCCAGCACAACCGCGACGTGAGCCACCAGCAAATCGAGAAGGACATCATCAAAGAGGTGATAAAGAAGATAGTCCCCGCCTCCCTGATTGACGACCAGACCAAATACTACGTCAACGCCACCGGTCGCTTTGTCATCGGGGGGCCGGTCTCGGATACCGGCTTTACGGGACGAAAGATTCTGGTCGATACCTACGGTGGGCTCGCCCGCCACGGCGGCGGCGCCTTCTCCGGCAAGGACCCGACCAAGGTAGACCGCTCGGCAGCCTATGCCGCCCGCTACATCGCCAAGAACATGGTCGCCGCCGGGCTTGCCGACCGTCTGGAGGTCCAGATTGCCTACGTTATCGGCGTCGCCCACCCCCTGTCCGTCTCCCTGGAGACCTTCGGCACGGCCCGGGTCGACCCGGCGGTCATGATGAACCTGATTACAAAACACTTCGACCTGAGACCGGCGGCCATCATCCGCGACCTCGACCTGCGCCGCCCCATCTACCAGCAGACCGCCAGCTACGGGCACTTCGGCCGGGAGGATATCGACCTCCCCTGGGAAAAGACCGATAAAGCGGAAATCCTGAAGAAAGAGGCGCTGGGATAAGTAGCAAAAGAGAATTAGAACATGGAAACATGGACAACTATTATAGTCGCAGCTATTGTTGTTTTCGCTTCAATTTTCAGTGCGTTTATGACTAACAGACAGAACAATAAGCGATTTGAGAAGGAATTAGAAAGACGAAGAGAAATTGACTCTCACCAGTGGCGACGTACCATTAGAAGTGAACCACTACTGAAACTAAGAAATGCCTTGGCTACCATGGCCACCAAGCAAGAAAGGCTAGTACGCTCAGCGCATCAGTTGCACACGAGATTCGGTAAGACAGAAGAAGAAGCACTAGAAGCCCTGGGAAAATCTACTGAGGACATAATCACCGATATAGAAAGTGGTGACTTCCAAGTGACTTTGTCCATGCAATGTGATAAGGAGCTTGTAAATAAGGTGGAGGAGATTATAAAAGAGTATCGTTCATCTTACATTGATGCTATACACTATAAAGACCTAAAAGCAAGAGAACTCGGAGAAGCGATGGAAGTCTTTAGAAGAAACAAAGACAGGATTATAGAAGTTCAGGAATTGTAGCTAATATAAATGGGGAGTCTAAGAGGGGCGGAGCCCCTCTTTATACCACCTCCCCCTCTCCTTTGAAGGAGAGGAGGATTAAGGGGGAGAGGTAGATAAAGCCTTGGAAAAGATTCTCCTTTGCTGGAGCGGGGGCAAGGACAGCGCCCTGGCCTTATACGAGCTTCGGAAAAGCCGGAAATACGAGGTTATCTCTCTCCTGACCACGATAACCGAGGGCTACGACCGGGTCAGCCTGCACGGGGTGCGCCGGGCCCTGGTCGAAAAGCAGGCAAGTTCTCTGGGACTGCCCCTGGAAGAGGTCTTTATCCCCCGGGACTGCCCCAATCAGGAATACGAGTCCCGGATGAGAACCGCCCTCGCCAGATTCAAGGAGGCCGCCGTCCTTGGGGTGGCCTTCGGCGATATCTTTCTGGAAGAGGTACGCAGCTACCGTGAGGCTAACCTCTCCCGGCTCGAAATGAAGGGGCTCTTTCCCCTCTGGGGCCGGGACAGCGCCGGCCTGGTGCCCGCCTTCATCGCCCTGGGCTTTCGAGCGGTCACCACCTGCGTTGACGCCAGTCTCCTCGACGATAGCTTCGCGGGTAGAATGCTCGATAGGGAGTTCCTGACCTCTCTTCCCGAGGGCATCGACCCGGCGGGCGAGAACGGTGAGTTCCACTCCTTTGTTTTTGACGGCCCGATATTCAAGGAAAGGATTAGCTACCGCCTCGGCGACAAGGTGCGCCGGGACTCACTCCACTTCTGCGATTTGCTGCCGGGATAAGCAGGATGGAGAGCAAGATGACAGGGGGACGGGAATGAGCAGCCCCATCAAGTTCGGCACCGACGGCTGGCGGGGGATTATCGCCCAGGACTTTACCTTCGACAATGTCCGGGTGTGCGCCCAGGCGGTAGCCGACTACCTCAAAGAGAAGAAACTGGCCGGGCGGGGGCTGGTTATCGGCTACGACACCCGTTTTGCCTCCGAGGACTTCGCCGCCGCCGCCGCCGAGGTGCTGGCCGGTAACGGGGTCAGGGTATACCTCTGCTCCGCGGCCAGCCCGACACCGGTGATAAGCCTGGCCGTGGTAACCCAGAAGGCCGGCGGGGCCATCATCATCACCGCCAGCCACAACCCGGGCGCCTGGAACGGCTTTAAGTTTAAGACCGACTCGGGCTCAAGCGCCTCACCCGAGACCACCGCCCGGATAGAAGAAAATATCGCCCGGATTCAGGAAACGGGCGCCTTAAAGAGCCTGCCCCTGGCTCAGGCCAGGGAACAAAAGCTGGTAAGCTACCTCGACCCGACTCCCGCCTACTACCAGCAAATGGCCAGGCTCGTTGACCTGGAGGCGATACGCAACTCCCGCCTCAAGGTAATCGTTGACCCGATGTTCGGGGCCGGCGCCGGCTATTTCCAGAAGCTGCTCGGCGGGGGGACCATTGAGCTTATCGGGATAAACGAGGAGCGGAACCCGCTCTTCCCCGGCATACAGCAGCCGGAGCCGGTGGCCGCTAACCTGGGCAGGCTTGCCGAGACCGTCACCGGAGAGGGGGCCAGCGTCGGCCTGGCTAACGACGGGGACGCCGACCGCATCGGCATCGTCACCGAAAACGGCGACTTCATCTCCACGCTCCACATCTTCGTCTTGCTCTGCCTCTACCTGCTGGAGGTACGCGGGCAGCGGGGCCCCATCGTTAAGACGGTAACCATGACCAGCATGGCCTACCGCCTGGGCGAACTCTTCGATGTGCCCGTGCGCGAAACCAGAGTCGGCTTCAAGTACGTGGCCCCGATAATGATGAAACAAAAGGCACTCATCGGCGGCGAGGAAAGCGGCGGCTACGGCTTCCGCGGCCATATCCCGGAGAGGGACGGCATTCTGGCCGGCCTCTACTTCCTTGACCTGATGCTCAAGACGGGGAAGAGCCCATCCCAGCTCATCGACTATCTCCACAGCAAGGTGGGCCCCCACTACTACCGGCGGATAGACGTTAAGCTCGGTGATAGAAAGGAAGCGATAAGCCTGAGCCGCCTCAGAGACCTGGCCCCGGGGGCTATCGACGGCATCAAGGTAGTAAGCACAGACACCAAGGACGGCCTACGCTTTATTCTGGCTGACCACTCCTGGCTGCTCATCAGGCTCTCCCAGACCGAGCCCCTGCTGCGCCTGTACGCAGAGAGCAGCACCCCGGAGCGGGTGGATAAGCTGCTTAAGACAGCCCAGGCCCTGGTGAACGCCTGAGTACTCTTTACCGCCGGAGAAGGATAAAGGGGGTGAGCTAATGGCAAAACACAAACTGGACGACCCGCAGCTATTTAAGCAGTACGACCCCGAGGGTATGCTCGACCACCTCCACCGCCTGCCGCAGCTCTGCCAGCAGGCCTGGCAGATGGCGCTAGGCTTCGAGCTGCCCCCGGACTATGCCGACATCGATAAGGTGCTCATCCTGGGCATGGGCGGCTCCGCCATCGGGGGCGATTTAGCCGCCAGTCTCACTCGAGCCGAGGCCGGGCTACCGGTCATGGTCAGCCGCGGCTACGAGCTACCGGCCTTTACCGACGCTAAGACCCTGGTCATCGCCTCCAGCTACTCCGGGAACACCGAGGAAACCCTGACCTCATTCGGAAAGGCCCTTACGACAGAGGCCAAGAAGCTGGCTATGACCACCGGGGGCAGGCTAAAGGCCATGGCCCGGGAGAGGGGCGTTCCCGTCTTCAGCTTCGACTATCAGGCCCAGCCCCGCGCCGCCCTGCCCTTCAGCCTGCTGCCTATCCTCTGCTTTCTCTACCGGCTCGGCTTCATAAGCGATAAATCGCCGGAGGTAGCCGGGACCGTGCCCCTGCTTACGGAGCTCGCCTCGCGTATCGCGGAAACGGTGCCCCAGGCGCAGAACCCGGCCAAGCAGCTCGCCAGCCGGCTCCATAACCACCTGCCGGTGGTTTACGGGGCCGGGATTACCGCCGAGGTAGCCCACCGCTGGAAGACCCAGTTTAACGAGAACTCCAAGGCCTGGGCCTTCCACGAGGTCTTCCCGGAGCTCAACCATAACGCCGTGGTCGGCTACCAGTTCCCGAAGGAGCTGGCCGGTAGCCTGGTGGTCGTCATGCTCCGCTCGGCCTTACTATCGGAGCGTATCCAGCTCCGCTACCGGATAACCGGTAAGCTCCTGGAGAGGGCCAGGGTCGACTACCAGATTGTGGACGGCGAGGGCGAGAGCCCCTTGAGCCAGATGATGAGCCTGGTAACCATCGGAGATTTTGTGAGCTACTACCTGGCCCTGCTCTACGGGACCGACCCCTCCCCGGTGAAGACCATCGACTTCTTAAAGCAGCAGCTGGCACAGGAATGACGATGTACTATTTCGCCTACGGCTCAAACCTAAACCGCAAGCAGATGCAAGAGCGCTGCCCCGAGAGCCTGCCCAAGTTCCCCGCCACCCTGCACCACTACCAGGTGGTATTCGTCGGCTGGTCGCGAAGCTGGCGCGGGGGCGTAGCCACCATCAGACCGATAAGGGGCGGCAAGGTCCCCGGCGCCGTATACGAGGTCAGCGAAGAGTGCCTGCGGCGGCTGGACAAACACGAAGGCAGCGACTACCGCCGTCTGAACGTCATCGTTAATAACGAAGACGGCGAAGCGATAGAGGCCGTAACCTACATCCAGAGCGGGCGCGCCGAACAAGGTAAGCCCTCCCCGGAGTACCTGGCCGCAATGCAGCAGGGCTACAAGGACTGGCGGCTGCGGTGAGACCTTAAGCCAGAACGAACTTCCCGGAGATAAAGAGGGCTGCCCCCAACAGGACAACCCTCTAATTTTCTAATTAACCACCGGCGGGAAAGAACTAGGCGCCGCCTTCCCATGGATAGCGCAAACAGCGTAGCCACCGGCTCTTTACCGCTTGGTGTACTGCGGCGCCTTACGCGCCCGCCTGAGGCCGACCTTCTTACGCTCCTTGACCCGGCGGTCGCGGGTAAGCAGGCCGTCCTCACGCAGCCGCGGTCTCAGCCTCCCGTCGGCGGCCACCAGGGCCCGGGCGATACCGTGGGAGATAGCCCCGGCCTGCCCCGATACGCCGCCGCCCTCCACCTTGACCAGCACGTTAAACTTACCCACGCTCTCCGTAACCAGGAGCGGCTGCTGGATTACCCGGCGGTGCTCGGGACGCGGGAAGCGCTCCTCATAGGGCACGTTATTAACAATAATCGAGCCCTCCCCGGGTATCAGCCTCACCCGGGCAATCGATGTCTTACGCTTACCGGTGCCATAAAAGTAACTCTGCTCTTCCATAGAACCTATTCTTTCTCCGGATTAGTAACCGTGTCCGCCGCTGCCTTTACCTTAGCCGGAGCCGGGCGGGACTGGCTAGCGCCGGCATATACCGTCAGCTTCTTCATCATGCTGGCCCCCAGCCGGTTGTGAGGCAGCATCCCCTTCACGGCATGCTCCACCACCCGGGTCGGGTTGGTCTGCATCAGCTTCTCATAGCTAATGCTCTTAAAGCCGCCGGGATAGCCGGAATGCCGGTAATAGAACTTCTGCCTGGCCTTATCGCCGGTGACCCTGACCTTGGCCGCATTAGTGACCACCACAAAGTCACCGACATCCAGATTACGGCTGAACATCGGTTTGTGCTTACCCATGAGCAGCCAGGCCACCTCGGTAGCCAGCTTACCCAGAATCTTACCTTCGGCATCAATGACGTGCCGCTCTCTTCTAATCTCAGACGCTTTAGCACTGTAGGTCTTCATCTCATCTCCTCAAAGGGAAGCGCATAATTCACCCGCACCAGGCACAGCCCACAGGCGGGGGCGGTGGGGCCGGCCAGCCCCGGTTGCCTGGCATCTATTATATCACGAACCTTGCCAGCGCTCATTTTTCCCCGTCCCACTCTCACCAGTAAGCCCATGGTATTACGAACCTGATGGGGCAGGAAGGAGTTAGCCTCCACCCGGAAAACGACCAGCTCCCCTTCCCGACTCACCCCGGCCCGCAATACATTCCGTACCGTGCTTCTCTCCCCGACCTCCATGCGGCTGGCAAAGGAGGCCAGGTCGTGCTCGCCTAGCAGAAGCTGGCAGGCCTCGTTCATGGCGGCCACATCCAGCCGGCCCGGGACGAGATAGGAAAACCTCCTCCCCAACGGGGAACGGGTCGGGCTGTTCAGGACGCGGTAGCGGTATTCCCGGCTCACGGCATCACGCTGGACATGGAACGAATCGCTTACCCGGTAGGCCGCCCTGACCGCAATATCCTCCGGCAGGTAGTGGTTCAGGCCGGTAACAAAGGTCGCTTCCGGTAGGCTCGAGCCAGTCCTGAAGCTGACCACCTGTCTCTCGGCGTGCACCCCGGCATCGGTCCGGCTGGCCGTCACCACCCGCCGCCGGCTCTTGGTAAGCTTGGTAAGCGCCCGCTCCAGCTCACGCTGAATGGTGGGCAACTTGGGCTGCAACTGGAAGCCGTGATAGCGCGTGCCCTCGTATTCAATTATTAAGACAACCTTGGTAACGGCTGCCACCGGAAAACCCTTCCTCACTCAAACCAGCTCAAGCCGAACCATGGGGGCGCCGTCGCCCAGCCTGGGGCCCAGCTTGACGATACGGGTGTAGCCGCCGTTCCGTTCGGCATACCTGGGAGCCAGGTAGGAAAAGACCTTGTCAACCGTCTTTTCGTCCAGAACGAAGGCCAGTGCCTGCCGACGGGCAGACAGGTCTCCCTTCTTACCCAGGGTAATCATCTTATCGGCCAGACCACGCACCTCCTTGGCCTTAGCCTCGGTAGTGGTAATCTTCTCGTAGCCAAAGAGGTCGGTCACCAGGCCCCGGAACAGGGCTCTCCGGTGCCCGGAAGGCCGGCCTAACCTTCTACCCACAACTCTATGTCTCATCCACCTGCCCTTCCTCAGAGGCTGCTTCCGGCCCCTCCGCCGGAGGCGTCAGCGACAGCCCCAGCTCTTTGAGACGCTCCTCTATCTCCTGACTGGACTTCTCCCCGAAGTTCCTCAGGGCCATGAGCCCCTTCTCTCCCTTGCTGATGACCTGCCCCACCGTCTCGATGCCGCCCCGCCGGAGGCAGTTCATCGTCCGCACCGATAAGTCCAGCCTGTCCACCGGCATATTGTAAATCTCCTCCGGAATGGAGAGACGAACCCGCTGTTCCTCCACCTTAGCCTCAACGGCCAGGGCACAGTTAACGAAGGGCGTCAGTTGCTCCATCAGAACTGCGGCGCTGCGGCTCAGCGCCTCAAGCGGCGCCATGGAGCCGTCCGTCCACACCTCCAGGGATAACCGCTCGCGGCTAGCCCCTTCGCTACCATGGGCCGCCTCCACGGTGAAATTCACCTTCCGTATCGGGGTAAAGATGGCATCTATGGGGATGGTGCCTATGGGCAGGTCCTCTCTGGACTCGGCCTGCCGGTAGCCGGTACCCAGCTCCACGCCAAACTCGACGTAGAGCCTAGCCTCGGGCGAATCAAGGGTCGCCAGATACAGCTCCGGATTGGCAATCTCGAAGTCCGTCGACGCCTTAATGTCCGCAGCGCAGACCCGCCCCTCGCCGGAGACATCCAGCACCAGCTTGCCCGGCTCCCCGGAAACAGGAATTAAGCGCAGCTCCTTGACATTAAGGATAAACTCGGTGACGTCTCCTTTGACGT
>CAZXVG010000035.1:0-8973 GCA_964644205.1 uncultured Dehalococcoidales bacterium
AAGGCGCTCGTCCACTGCGGCGGTAACTCCGAGGTTATCTGCGACTACTCCGGCGCCCCGACCTGCAAGGCGGCCGCCCAGCTCCTGAGGGGGTACAAGAAGTGCCCCTATGCCTGCCTCGGCCTCGGCGACTGCGTCGAGATATGCCCTCAGGGCGCTATCTCCATCGACCCGGAGAAGGGCGTCGCCGTCGTCGACCCGGATAAGTGCACCGGCTGCGGGCTCTGCGTCACCGAGTGCCCCCAGGAGCTCATCGAGCTGGTGCCCGGCGGAACCAAGATCGCCTTCCTCTGCAACTACAAGCCGCTGAAGAACATCCCCGGCCGGGAAAGGTGTGACTACGGCTGTATCCACTGCCGCAAGTGCTTCAATGCCTGCGAATTCGGGGCGATAGAGTGGAACAAGGAGACGGCCCTGCCGGAGTTTGACCAGGAGAAGTGTACCCTGTGCCTTAAGTGCATAGAGGCCTGCCCTCAGAACACGCTGGCCGATTTCACCAAGCTGGGGAAGGAGAAAGAGGCGGAGCTTGCCGCCGCCAAGTAACCCCCCGCCCAGGGCCACCCGGACGGCACAGCGAGTCCCCGGCTTGTATAATTAAAGACCATAATCTAGAATATAGCTCAGGGATAACCGGAAAGGCCGGTAGGAAGATAGCTAGCGGCTTAACGCGGGGTAGTCTCCCTTCCGGGTAGCCGGTAAGCGAAGAGGGATAAATCCCGAAACCTTAACAAAGACAAACGATGCGGGTTATTGCGGGCGAAGCTAAAGGGCACCTCCTCAAGGTACCGAAGGGCACCCCGACCCGCCCGGCAACAGACCTGGTGCGCGGGGCGATTTTCTCTATCCTGGAGAACCTTACTAGCGACTGGACACGGGTGCTCGACCTCTTCTCCGGCAGCGGAGCCCTGGGCATCGAAGCGCTGAGCCGCGGCGCCGGCTGGGTTGACTTTGTTGACCGTGAGCGGCGGTGCTGTGATATAATTAAGCAAAATCTGGAAAAGACAGGGTTTACCACCAAGGCCCATGTCTACTGCTGTGATGTTAGTAAGGCAGTCCGCTTTCTTGATAAGGAGTACAGCATAATACTGATGGACCCACCCTATTCTGATTCGTCGATAGGCGATGTCGTAACCAAACTGGCCACCTCGAGTCTCGTCGGGAAGGACTCAATCGTAGTAGTAACCCACTCTCCCCACCTGTCCCTGGCCCCGGCCTACGCCACACTAAGTCTCATTAAGGAGCGACGCCACGGGGACAGTCTTATCGCAATCTACAAGCAGGAGGCTAGCGCGTGACTACCGCCATCTACCCGGGCAGCTTTGACCCCATTACCAACGGTCACCTTGATATTATCATCAGGGCCGCTAAGCTGTTCGATAAACTCGTCATCGGGGTCTACGAGACCCCCGACAAGCCCATCCTCTTTACCACCGAAGAGCGGGCGGAACTGGTAAGAAAGTCCGTAACCAATCTGCCCAACGTCGAGGTCGGGGTCTTCTCCGGGCTCACCGTTGCCTTCGCCAAGGAGATGAACGCCCAGACCATAGTCCGCGGGCTGAGGATGAGCGCCGACTTCGAAAGAGAGTTCGACCTGGCCATGATGAATAAGAAGCTCGCCCCGGACACAGAGCTAATCTGTCTCATGTCAGACCTGAAATACCAGTTCCTCAGCTCCAGTCTGCTCAAGGAGGCCGCCAGGCTGGGGGGCGATATTACTAACCTGGTCCCGAAACACGTAGCTAAAGCTCTAAGAAAGAAGGTCGGTAGCCAAATGTAGAATTAGCTGAAAACAAAGAGTGTTTCGCGCAAGATAAACAATTATCCCAGAACAAGGACAGGAGGTATGTATGGCTTACAAGATTAACGACGAGTGTATTAGCTGTGGCGCCTGTGAACCGGAATGCCCCAACGAGGCGATTAGCGAGGGAGAGACGATCTACGTGATTGACCCCGATAAATGCACCGAGTGCGTCGGCAGCCACGCGGAATCAAAGTGCGTCGAGGTCTGCCCGGTTGACGCCTGTGAACCCGACCCCGCGCACAAAGAGAGCAAAGAACAGCTCCTGGAAAAATGGCGTAAGCTGCACCCGGGTGAAGAACCGGCCGAGGGTACCTTCTAGGTTACGTTAGTAGGAAAACAAAACCCCCGTTAGACGAAAATAGCTAACGGGGGTTAGTAACTATCTTACGCGCCCTCACTTCTCAGCCGGCGTCTTAGGGCCGGCTAATTAAAGAAAGAGCGTATCGATTCAAAATCGTCGGGCAAAAGCGCCAGCACCTTGGGGAAGTGTTCCAGCAGGATGGGGGCAATCTTTGAGGCACTAATATGCCCCGAGACCCCCAGGTATTTTACCCAGATTGCCAGCACGGCCCCGCAGAACATGGCCCCGACCACGAAACCGATAATGGCCCCCACCAGCCGGTTAACCCAACCGAGCAGTATGGCCGAAGCCACCCTCTCCAGCAGGCGCGCCAGTATAGCGGCCGCCACCATAATCCCGATGAAGATAATGGCAAAGGCGGCCACCTTAGCCCAGGTAGGTGAGGAAATAAGCGTCAGGTGCTCCGAGAAGGGCAGGTAATAGCGCCCGGCCAGAAAGATACCCAGCACCAACCCGCCTAGGGTCAGCGCCATCTTTATAATCCCTTTCCTCAGCCCGATAAAAGTAACCACACCGATGGCCACTATGAGAACAATATCAAGCCAGTTCATGAAAGCTTGCCCATCCTATCTCAGCCCCATCTTTGATACATAATATCATCCGTAATGAAGCGCATCAATGGGATTGAGCCGGGCCGCCCTCAGCGCCGGGTATATCCCGGAGACCAGGCCGATAACAATCGCCACCGATATCGCCAGGCCTATGACATCCGGCGACACCACCGCAGTCACCATCCCCCCGGCGATGCTGAACCGGGAAATGAGGCGCGCTATAACCACGCCGACAGCTACGCCGACAGCGCTACCCACCAGGCTAATCACCGCCGATTCCAGCAGGAACTGAAGCAGAATATCCCGCCGCTTGGCCCCTACCGCCTTGCGGATGCCTATCTCCCGGGTGCGCTCGGTTACCGAGACCAGCATGATATTCATGATGCCGATACCGCCGACGAGCAGGGAAATACCGGCGATGGCCCCCAGCAGCAGGGTGAGCACCCCGGTCACCTCCTGCACCGTGCCGAGTATCTGCTCCTGACTGATAACGGCGAAGTCGTCCTCGTCACCGGGGTCCAGGTTATGTTGCTCCCGCAGAACCTCTTCGATGTCCAGAATGGTGCTGTTAACGGCCTCGGCGCTGGTCACCTCGACGATAATGGTCTGCACCGCATCCTCACCGTTAGCCGTACGCTGGGTAAACAGCCTGACGTGAAAGGTGGTAATGGGCACCAGAACCATCTCATCCTGACTGATACCCATCATGGCGCCCCCCTTAGCCTCCAGAACTCCGATAACGGTAAAGCGACGCCCCTTGATTTTAATCTTCTCCCCCACCGGGTCTTCTCCGTCGAACAGGTCGCGGGCCGTCTTATCCCCGAGGACGACCACCGAGTCCCGGTGCCTTACGTTCCTCTCCGAGATAAACTGTCCGGAGGTCAGGGTGTAACCCATGGCCCCCATATAGGCGGGGGTGGTCCCGGTTATGGTGGTGGTGACACTCTCGCCGCCGGCGATTACGTCGGCATAGCTACTGCTCATCGGAGCCACGCTAGCCACGGCACGCACCCGGGACGGGTCGGCCAGGGCCTCGGCATCTTCGACGCTGAGGGTGGGCGCGCTCCCGGTCAGCCCCCCGAAGCCCGTCGACCCCGGCGTCTGCGGTATCACATAGATGGCATTGGTGCCCAACCCCTCCAGGGCGGAGGTGATACTGGCTTCCACCCCCCGCCCGATTGACATCAGCCCGATTACCGCCGCCACGCCGATGATTATGCCCAGCATAGTCAGCGCGCTGCGTAGCTTGTTAGCCGCCAGCGACCTCAGGGCGGTAACCAGAGAGTCTCTAAACCTCACCGGCGACAATCCTCCCGTCCTGAATGCGAACGGTGCGCTGGGCCTGAGCAGCGATATCCGCCTCGTGGGTAATGAGGACTATCGTCTTCCCGCTCTGGTGCAGCTTGTGGAAGATAGCCATTATGTCGGCGCCCGATTTGGTATCGAGGTTGCCGGTCGGCTCGTCAGCCAGGATAAGCCAGGGGTCGTTGACCAGTGCCCGGGCGATAGCCACCCGCTGCTGCTCACCCCCCGACATCTCATTCGGCTTATGGTTGGCCCGGCCCGACAGCCCCACCTGGGCCAGCGCCTCCTGAGCGCGCTCCCGCCTCCGGGAGACCCCACCGCGATAGATGAGCGGCAGCTCCACGTTCGCCAGCGCCGTGGTCCGCGGCAGCAGGTTAAAGTCCTGGAAGACGAAGCCGTACTTCTTATTTCTCAGCTCGGCGAGCTGGTTGTCATTAAGCTGGCTGGTGTCGGCCCCGTTAAAGAGATACCTGCCCGAGGTGGGTCTATCCAGCAGACCGATTATGTTAAGCAGGGTCGATTTACCCGAACCCGAGGCGCCGATAATAGCCAGCATCTCCCCTTCGCCGATGGTGAGAGATACCCCTCTCAGGGCATTAACCGCTACCTTACCCAGGCGGTAAACCTTGGTAATGTTCTCAAGCTCAATCATAACTCAGAACCTGTAACCGTCGATGATTTCAAAGCCCGCGCTTGCTAACTACCCCCGAACATAAAGGTGGTTCCGCCCTGAGTGGACGTCTCAGCAGGCACTTCAATGACCACCACCTCCCCTTCCTCAAGCCCCGATATAATCTCGGTCTGAAAACCATCGCTCACCCCGATAACCACCGGCCGCTCCTCAATCTCAGGGGTCCCCTCCGGCTCACCGGTAACCATCACCTGAACCACGGGATTACCCTGTTCGTCGTATCTAATCGCCCGGTCGGGCACCAGCAGGACATCACTGCGGTCACTGAGCACAATATCAACCGTGGCACTCATACCGGCCCTGATACCGCTGGCTAGGGGGACATCAAAGCTAATCTTAACGCTGTAGAAGACCACGCCGGCCTCCACCCTGGGCAGCGGAGAGATTGAACTGACCCTGCCCTCGAGGGCCATATCCGGCAAGGCGTCAACCTCGATAACAGCCCTCTGCCCCAGGGCGACGCCGGGAATGTCAATCTCGTCCAGATCCACGACCAGCTCCATAACGCTGTCATCTATCAGCTGCACCACGGCTACCTGGGCCGCGCCCGGGGCGGAGATGACATCCCCCTCATCAACGTTTATCCTGGCGACCATCCCGGCGAAGGGAGCCGCTATAGTCTCCGTCTCCAGAGCCCGGCGCGCCTCCGCCAGAGCCAGCTCCGCAGCCTCTACCTGCTTCTCCAGTATCGCTATCTGGTCATCATCACGCTCGTTTAACATGTCATCCAGGGTGTCCTCGGCCATCTCCAGCTTAATCTCGGCATTCATCACCTCCATCTGCCACTGCATCACCTCCCACTGGCTGCCGTGCTGGAGCACATAGCGCAACATATCCTCCGCCAAATCCAGCCAGTCCTCGGCATCCTCCACCGCCTGCTCGGCTTCCTCAATATCTTCCTCAGTGTAAGGGTTCTCTGCCTTGTCCAGGTTGTACTCCGCCTGCATCAGGGCCACCTCCGCCCGGGTAACCGCCAGCTCCAGCGCCTCCTCGTCCCGCGGCAGCAGCAGCGCCAGCCTCTGACCCCGGAAGACCTCCTCCCCCTCCTCGACATATATAATGGCAACCTCACCGCCGTTATCGAAGAACAGGTCTACCTCGTTAGACACGCCTACCGAGCCGCTGCCGGTGACGCTAACCATCAAATCCCCCCGCTCCACCGTGACCAGCTCACCGATAAAGCCGGCTTCATCTCCCCCACCCCCAGCGGGACGGCAGCCGGCCAGGCTAACCAAGCCGACCAAGGCCAAGCATGAAAGCAAAACCGCGACTGTCTTCCTGTGCCTCACGGTAGCTAACTCTCCTTCCTGCCCCTAGAGGTCCTTGCCTTCTCCTCTTTAAGCAGCTTCTCAAGCCCAGCCAGCCCCTCGCTCATCATGCTTAACATCTGCTCCATGGACTCGGCCTTAACCAGCAGCATACCGTGCTTACCCATAACGGCGCCAAAAACCAGTATCGTGTCACCGGCATTTATGCCCAGCTCCCGACGAGCGCTGGCCGGTATGACCACCTGTCCCTTGGCATTGACCACCATGGAACCAAAGCACTTATGATGCCCACCGAAGATCTCTCTCATCCTCATAGCACACCCCCTTACTGCCACTGTAATACATATAGAATTAGTAATAATTATGCTACTTTTAGGATAATTAGTCAAGCGACTGCCGGAAAGCAGAGGGAGCAGTCGCCCAAGGGAAGGGTTAAGCCACGGAAAGGCTAGCCACCCAGCTCCTGGGCTCTATGATAGGCGGCGCTAACCGCCTCTTTTATGAGCTTGGTAAAGCGCCCCGCCTCCAGCCGGGCCAGGGCCGCCTCCGTGGTGCCGCCGGGGGAGGTTACCTGGCGGCGCAGCTCGACGGGGAGCTTATCCGACTGCGTCATGAACCTGGCCGAGCCCAGGATTGTCTGCCCGACCAGTTCCCGGGCGACATCATAGGAAAAGCCGACCTCAACCGCAGCCTCAGCCAGCGCCTCGGCGAAGAGGAAAAGATAGGCGGGGCCGGTGCCGCTGACCGCGGTAGCCATATCGAGATACTTCTCATCCTCGAAGTAAATCTCGCGGCCCATAGCACCGAGAATGGCGCTAGCCCGCTTCCTCTGCTCCCCGGTCACCTCAGCGGCCGCCGTCCAGACGCTCATCCCCTCCCCTATCTGGGCCGGGGTGTTGGGCATCACCCGCACCACCCGGCGGTAGCCGAGCCCGGAACACAGGATGCTCAGCCGGACCCCGGCCACAATGGAGAGCACCAGCTGTGGTGCCTTAAAGGCGCCCTTAAGCCCGGCCATAACCCCGGCCAGGCCCTGCGGCTTAACTGCCAGGACGACGACCTCGCCCCACTCCGCCGCCTCCCGATTATCAGCCGTCACCCTGACCCGGTACTCCCGACTGAGCCAGTCACGGCGCATCTCACTTACGTCACTGACCGTAACCTCTTCTCTGGAGACGAGTCCCTGAGCCAGGACTCTAGCCAGAATCGCCTCGCCCATGTTACCGCCGCCGATAAACGAAATCTTCATGCCGACCCTCCGGCTACCGGGCTCTATTTTACCACGAAATTTACGAGCCTTCCCGGAACGTATATCTCCTTAAGTACCACCTTACCCTGAAGGTGAAGCTGTACTTTTTTACTCCCCCGCGCCAGCTCCCTGGCCTCCGCCTCGGTAACGGATACCGGCACCGTAATCCGGTCACGCAGCTTACCGTTGACCTGGACTACCAGGGTCACCTCTTCGTCCTTAGCCACCGCCTCGTCCCACTCCGGCCAGCGCTGGTTGTGAATGCTGTATTCGTAGCCCAGCCGCTGCCACAGCTCCTCAGCCAGGTGGGGGGCGGTGGGCGCTAAGAGCTGGAGCAGGGTCCTCATAGAAACCCCCAGGGCCTCCTTGCTAACCAGGCCGTTCTCTTTAACCTTAGCCAGGTAGTTAGTAAACTCCATCAGGGCGGAGATCATGACGTTAAAGCGCAGCCTCTCCAGGTCGCCGGTCACCTTCCTGATAGTCTGGTGGGTGATGCGGGCCAGGTCGCGCTCTGCCGCCGTCCCGGCCTCTGCTGCGCCTGCCTCACCGGGGCGATATCCCTCCAGCACCAGGTGCCACAGCCGGGTGAGCCAGCGGCTGATACCGCTCAGGCCGCTATCGTCCCACTCGCCACCCTGCTCCCAGGGGGCGACGAACATGAGATAGGCACGCACCGAGTCGGCCCCCAGCTCGGCGACATACGCATCGGGGGTAATCACGTTGCCCCGCGACTTGCTCATCTTCTGGCGCTCCACGATGATAACCCCCTGGTTAAAGAGGCGCCGAAAGGGCTCGCCGAAGCTCAAGAGCCCCATGTCGCGCAGCGCCTTAACGAAGAAGCGGGCGTAGAAGAGGTGCATCACGGCGTGCTCGGCGCCGCCGGTATAAAGGTCAACCGGCAGCCAGTAGTCAAGCTTATCAGGCGCAAAGGGGGCCGCCTCATAGTGGGGGCTTACGTAGCGCAGGAAATACCACGAGGAGCACATAAAGGTGTCCATGGTGTCGGTCTCCCGGCGGGCAGGGGCAGCACAGCGAGGGCAGGTGGTACTCACAAACTCAGGGCAATCCTTTAAGGGGGACTCACCCGTCGGCTTGAACTCGGCGTTCTCCGGGAGGAGCACCGGAAGGCTAGCCTCGGGCACGGGCACGATGCCGCACTTATCACAATAGACAATGGGGATCGGGGCCCCCCAGTAGCGCTGCCGGGAGATAAGCCAGTCCCTCAGCCGGTAGCTGACCGCCCGCTTCCCCCAGCCCTTCTCCTCCAGGTAGTCACAGACCGCCTCTATCCCTTCCTCGCTGGGTAGCCCGTTAAAGCGCCCCGAGTTCACCATGATCCCCGGCCCGGTATAGGCCTCCACCAACTCCTCCCCCTGCCAGTCAGGGGGAGATATAACCACCGGGATGGGCAGGTTATACCTCTTGGCAAAGGCAAAGTCACGCTCGTCATGGGCGGGCACCCCCATCACGGCCCCGGTGCCGTAGCTCATGAGCACGTAGTCGCCAATCCAGATGGGAACCCTCTCCCCGTTAAGCGGGTTTACCACGTAGGCCCCGATAAAAACCCCTTCCTTCTCTTGCTCCGTAGCCAGCCGCTCGATATCGGTGCGGCGCCGTGAGCGCTCGACGTAAGCCTCGACCTCAGCCCTTCTCTCCGGCGCCGTTAGTTCAGCTACCAGAGGGTGCTCCGGGGCCAGCACCATAAAGGTAACCCCGAAGACGGTATCGGGGCGGGTGGTAAACACCC
>CAZXVG010000036.1:0-8815 GCA_964644205.1 uncultured Dehalococcoidales bacterium
CGTACCCCTGGTTTCTGACGGCTTCTATCTCGCTGAGAATCTCGTCAATGTCCATTATTCGTCTTCGACCTGGCTGGCGACTCTCGACAGGGCTCTCTCCAGAATACTGAGCGCTTCATCAACATCGCTAGTGCTGATAATCAGGGGCGGCATAAAACGCAGGGCGTTGGCTTTCAGCTTGTTCACCAGCAGGCCCCCGTCGAGGCAGGCGGCAACCACCGCCGCGGCTATATCACTCTTAAACTCCATAGCCGCCAGCAGCCCGCGCCCCCGCACATCGCTAACAAAGGTGAACCTTTGTTTAAGTTCCGCAAGCCCGCTAGCCAGATGCTCCCCCACCGTCCTGACATGTGCGGCAATGTTATTTTCCAGGATGAACTTCAGCGTGGCATAGCCGGCGGCACAGGCTACCGGGTTACCGCCGAAGGTAGAGCCGTGGTCGCCGGTGGCAAACACCGAAGCCCTCTCCTTAGCCAGGATAGCACCAATGGGCAGGCCGCTGGCTATGCCTTTAGCCAGGGTCATGATATCGGGCTCGATTCCATGCTGCTCGTAGGCAAAGAGCGTTCCGGTGCGCGCTAGGCCGGTCTGAATCTCATCCAGAATAAGCAAAAGCCCTTTCCGGTCGCACCAATCCCGTACCGCAGCCAGATAGCCCTCGCTCGGTATATTGACCCCGCCTTCACCCTGCAACGGCTCCAGCATCACGGCGCAGGTCTGGGGGGTGGTAGCTGACTTTATGGCCTCTATGTCATTGTATTTGACATTGGCAAAGCCAACCGGCAGCGGGGTATAAGGCTCCTGGAACTTGGCCTGTCCCGTAGCGGCCACCATAGCCAGCGTGCGTCCGTGAAAGGAGTTAAGGGCGGTAATAACCTCATAGGCGCCGTCGAGGTGGAGCTTCCCGTAGCGGCGGGCAAGCTTCACCGCCCCCTCGTTAGCCTCCGTGCCGCTGTTACAGAAGAAGACCCTGTCCAGACAGCTATTCTCAATCAGTAGCTCGGCCAGCTTAGTCTGAGGGATGGTGTAGAACTGGTTCGAGGTGTGAATCAGTGTCTTGGCCTGCTCGCATACCGCCTGGGTCAGTACCGGGTGACAGTGTCCCAGGCTATCGACGGCCCAGCCGCCCACAAAGTCGAGGTACTCCCGGCCGTTATCATCCCACACCCGGGCCCCCTGCCCCCTGACCAGGGTAAGCGGTGTCCGCGCCACTACCTGCATGTAGTATTTAGCTTCAAGCTGCTGCCAGTTAACCATCTTGTCCCCTATCTTTAAGCGAATTTTTATCCCTTTCGATTTACCTTGGGATGGGGGAGGTATCTTCAGGGAGTGTCCCTCTCCCTAGCGGCTCTTTATGGTCGTGCCCGTAGCGCCCTGTTCTATCTCCCGGAGCAAGGCATGCGGCTCCCGCCCGTCGATGATGCTGGCTAGCGTGGTATAAGGTAGCGCCCTGAGGCAGGCCCTAACCTTGGGAATCATGCCCCCCGAGACCGTCCCGGAGACGATGAGCGCCTCGGCTTCTTCGGGTGATAGCTCAGCCAGTAGTTTACCCGACGGGTCGCGGATACCGGCGACGTCGGTGAGAAAGACGAGCCTTTCCGCCCCGGTAGCAGCGGCAATCTCACCGGCCACGGTATCGCCGTTGATGTTAAGTATGGACGGGGCGTCCGCCTCTCTATCAAACGAGTGCATACCGAGCGGGGCCACCACCGGGATGAAGTCCGCCTCTAAGACAGCCTCCAGAAGGGCCGTGTCCACCCTCTCGATGCGGGCGACATAGCCCATCTCTTTATCCCGAATCCTGCCCTGGAGCAGGGCCCCGTCGATGCCGGTGATGCCCACCGCCCGGCCGCCATGGTGGTTAATGGCCGCCGTAAGCTGCTTATTGACCAGGCCCCCAAGCACGGCGGTCACCATCTCAAGCGCCGCCGGGTCGGTTACCCGCTCGCCGTGGACGAACCTGGTAGCCGTCCCCTGCCGCGCCAGCCATTCGGTAACCACCTTGGCCCCGCCGTGCACCATGATAAGCGGCCGGCCCTGCGCCTGCAGCCTGACGGCATCCTCGATGGTGGTATCGTGGCTGCCCAGGGTGGCGCCGCCGAGCTTGATAACAATAACTCTCTTCACCAGTATCTCCTCGTTCCCCCAGTATCTCCTCGTTCCCTAAGTAACCATTAGGTAGTGTAGTCGCTGTTAATGGTGACATACTCCGGGGACAGGTCACAGCCCCAGGCGGTCGCCGAGGCCGTGCCCAGGTTGAGCTTAAGGGATATCGGCACCTCGCCGCTATCCAGCACCTCTATTACCTTCCCTTCGTCAAAGGGCAGGGGCTCACCCGCCCTCACCAGGCATATATCGCCTATGTAGAGCTCAATCCTTTCCTCCTTAACCTCCGCCCCGCTCCGTCCCAGGGCGGCGATAACGCGCCCCCAGTTGGGGTCGTTACCGTGCACCGCCGTCTTGACCAGGGATGAGGCGGTGATGGTCCGTGCCGCCAGCTTAGCGTCTCCGATGCTCAACGCCCCGCTCACGGTAACGGTGATGAGCTTACCAGCCCCCTCGCCGTCGCCGGCAATGCCCCTCGCCAGTCGGATACAGAGCCGGCTGAGCGCTTCCTGGAAGCCATCGGCCAAACTACTTCCCTGGGTAATGGGCGCGTTTCCCGCCCGCCCGTTAGCCATTATGAGCACCATGTCGTTGGGGCTGGTATCCCCGTCGATGGAGACCATGTTAAAGGAAGCCGCCACCGCATTCTTCAGGGCGTCACCCAGAAAGCCCAGGTCAAGCGCGGCATCGGTCGCCAGGAAGCAGAGCAGGGTCGCCAGGTCCGGGTGTATCATCCCCGAGCCCTTGGCGATGCCCCCGATGGTAAACCCTTCGTGCCCGTCCCCGACGATGACGGCGGCCTCTTTGGGCACGGTATCCGTGGTCATTATCGCCCGGGCCAGCTCGTGGCCGCCTTCTTTAGAGAGGCTAATCCGCCCGATACCGGTTTCGATGAGTTCCATGGGCAGCCGCCTGCCAATTACCCCGGTGCTGGCCACGAGCACACTCTCCGGCGCTACCGCTAGCTTACCGGCCGTAAGCTCCGCCATCCTAGTGGCATCCTTAAGCCCCGGCTCGCCGACCGAGGCGTTGGCGCAGCCGCTGTTTACCACCACGGCCCGCACCGCTGCCGACGGCAGGCGCCTGCTGGTCACGGCTACCGGAGCCGCCTTAATCCGGTTGGCGGTGAACATACCCACCGCCGAGCAGGCTACCTCCGAGTAGAGGATGCCAAGGTCGGCGGCGTCTTTCCTCTTTATCCCGGCGCCGGTAGCCCCGGCCAGGAACCCGGCCGGGGAGGTAACCGTCCCCTGAGTGACAAAGGAGATTCCAGTTTTCATCATGAATAAAATATACCACAGTCACCGAAGCTTAAACAACGGAGTCACCGGTATGCCGCCGGCGGTTGGTATGACAGGACGAGCCCTCCGGTGGTAGAATACCAGGGTAAATCAGGAGGGAGGTGGCAAGCAAAAGTGGAGCTAAAGACGGTCTATTTTGAGCATCCGGGCAGCGAAACTACCGAGGCGGTACTCGATATTGCCCGCTGCCGCGCCGAGGAACTGGGCATAAAGAACATAGTGCTGGCTTCCACCACCGGCGCTACCGCCGTAAGGGCGGTGGAAACCCTCAAGGGTCTCAGGGTTATCGTGGTCACCCATGTCACCGGGATGCGCGAAGCCAATGTCCAGGAGTTTACGGAGAAGAACCGGCAGGTAGTGGAAGCGGCGGGGGGCATACTGGTGACGGCCGCCCACGCCTTCAGCGGTTTGAGCGGCGCCATGCGCCAGAAGTTCAACACCTATGTCGTCGGAGACATCGTGGCCAGCACCCTGCGTATCTTTGGTCAGGGGTTAAAGGTCGCCTGCGAGATTAGCCTTATGGCGGCCGATAGTGGGCTGGTGCGCACCGATGAAGATATCATTGCTATCGGCGGTACCGGGCAGGGTGCAGATACCGCCCTGGTGTTGAGGCCGGCCACCAGCCGTAACTTCTTCGACCTTAAGATTAAGGAGATTCTGTGTAAGCCGCACCATTAGGTCATGATAAACAGCATCGAGATCGGCAGCAGACTCAAAGCCAGCTATGAAGATTGTGCGCTTTGCGGTTAGGGAAACTGTTAGCTACGGGGTTCTGGATGGTGACCTGATTCAGGCTATCGAAGGTACTCCCTACAATGCCACCAGGCTTAAATTAGCTAACCGCCAGTACAGCATCGACGAGGTAAGGCTCCTCTCACCCTGCACCCCCTCCAAGATAGTGGCGGTGGGTCTTAACTATCATAGCCACGCCCGGGAACTAGAGATGCCCGTTCCGGCTAGCCCCCTGCTTTTCCTCAAGCCTTCTACCTCGATAATCGGCCCGGAGGATAACATCGTTTACCCCGATTCCTCGGAGCGGATTGACTATGAGGCCGAGCTGGCGGTAGTCATAAAGACCGAAGCCCGTAACGTAGCGCCGGACAGGGCGCTGGACTACGTGCTGGGGTATACCTGCTTTAACGACGTTACCGCCCGCGACCTGCAAAAGAAGGATATACAGTGGACCAGGGCTAAGGGCTTCGACACCTTCGCGCCTGCCGGGCCGCATATTGAGACGGAGCTCGACCCCGGGGGCGTTAACCTGGAGGCCTACCTTAACGGGGAGCTAAAGCAGCGGGGCAACACCAGTGACCTTATCTTCCCCGTCCCGGAGCTTATAAGCTTTGTCTCCGGGATTATGACCCTGCTGCCCGGTGATGTCATCGCTACCGGCACCCCCAGCGGTATCGGGCCGATGAAGCCCGGCGACACTATTGAGGTAAAGGTTGAGGGGGTGGGCACGCTGAGAAACTACGTGGTTAAGAAATAGTAATTATGCCGGTGGCCTTTACCCTCAAGATACGCCAGGCGCTGAGGAAGAACACCCCGGCCACCAGGCGCGGTAGCCCGACAATCAGCCAGACGCCGACGTCATAGGGGATGAGTGGAGAGAGGGGCGGTATATTGGTAGCGCACAGGACGGCGCTTATAATGAGCAGGATACCGCTGAGCCGCAGCCTCCACCAGGACAGGATACAGCCGGCCAGGGCGATACCGGTAATCACCCCTATGAGCACAGGTTCTATGCTGACCGCCTGCCAGCCCTCGGCCAGAACTTCGAGTCTGGTTTCCCCAATCAGGAAGGTGAGAACAAAGCCGACTACCCCGAACCCGATTATCCGCCCCGCCAGTATCAGGCGGCGGGCTACCAGGTAGCCTTTACTCTCCATATCAGCCCTCCTTAGCCTTCTTCTGCAGCTCGTAGAGCCTGGTGAGCGCTTCCAGCGGGGTCAGTGAGTTTATGTCAAGTTCCTCCAGCTCGGCTAGCACCGGTGCTTTCTGCCCGAGGAAAGATATCTGCCGGGGGGCTTCCCTCTTCGCCCGGCGGCCTCGGGGCTTTTCTGCCCCGCGGTGCTTGTCCCCTTCTAGCTCTTCGAGCATCTCGTTGGCCCGGTGTACCACCGACCTGGGCAGCCCGGCCAGCTGCGCCACGTGGATGCCGTAGCTCCGGTCGACCCCGCCGGGAATAATCTTGTAGAGGAAGACCACCCGGCCCCCCTCCTCGGTGACGGCTACGTTGAAGTTCTTCACCCGGGGAAGTATGCTGGCCAGCTCGATAAGCTCGTGGTAGTGGGTAGCGAAGAGGGTCTTTGAGCCCAGCCCGGAGGCATTGTGGATATATTCGGCTACCGCCCGGGCGATGGACAGCCCGTCGTAGGTGCTGGTGCCCCGCCCGATTTCGTCCAGGATAATCAGGGAGCGGGGGGTGGCGTTATTCAGGATGTTGGCGCTCTCCACCATCTCCACCATGAAGGTCGACTGACCGGCGGCGATATCCTCACCGGCGCCGATGCGGGTAAAGATGCGGTCCACGAGGCCGATGGTAGCCGCCTCGGCGGGCACGAAGCTGCCTATCTGGGCCAGGAGCACGATTAAGGCTACCTGCCGCAGGTAGGTCGACTTACCCGACATGTTAGGCCCGGTGAGGATGATAATCTGGCTATCACTATTGGAGAGAAGGGTATCATTGGGCACGAAGCCCTTCTCCGCTAGACCACGCTCGACCACGGGGTGACGCCCCCCGGTAATAGCGATTTCGTCACCGGTGGTAAGCTGGGGACGGACGTACCCGTAGCGCACGGCTGCCTCGGCCAGCGAGGAGAAAACATCGACCTGGGCTAAGGCGCCGGCCACGGCCAGAATCGGCTCGCTGGCGGTGGCTATCTGGCGGCATACCCGCCGAAAGATATCCGTTTCCAGTTCGCTGATTCTGTCCCGGGCATTCAGAATCAGAGACTCGTACTCCTTTAGCTCCGGGGTGAAGAAGCGCTCCCCGCCCACCAGGGTCTGCTTCCTGATATAGCTCTCCGGCACCTGAGCCAGGTTGGCCTTGGATACCTCGATGTAGTAGCCGAAGACCTTGTTGAAGCCCACCTTAAGCGACTTGATGCCGGTCTTCTCCCGCTCCTCGCGCTCCAGATTGGCCAGGTACTGCTTGGCGTTTTTGGTCATGAGGCGTAGGTCGTCCAACTCCTCGGAAAAACCCTGCCTGATGACGCCCCCCTCGCCCAGGGACGAAGACGGCGATTCGGTTACGGCCTCGGAAATCAGACTGACGACGTCATTACGGGGCTTGAGCTCGTCCCTGAGCCAGGCGACGGTGTCGCTCCCCACCCCACCCTCGATAGCCTGCCTGATTTCGGGGATGGCCGTTAGGCCATTCTTCAGGCTCACCAGCTCCCGGGGTATGGCCACCCCGCTACGCACCCGGTTAATGAGCCGCTCCAGGTCACTAACGTTACTAAGCAGGGTGGCGACCTGCTTTCGCGCCAGGGTATTAGTATAGAACCAGTCGATGGCGTCCTGTCTTTTATTCAGTAGCTTTATGTCAAGTAAGGGCTGTCCCAGCCAGCGCCGTAGCATACGGCTGCCCATCGAGGTCTGGGTGAGGTCGATAACGGAAAGCAGCGAGCCCTCGTTGGTTCTCTGACGGCTGGAGTAGAAAAGCTCCAGGTTTCTCTGGGTCTGTTGGTCGAGGGCCATGAACGAGTCCGTGGCGTAGGTGGAAAGGCGCGTGAGCTGCCCCAGAACCCCCTTCTGGGTCTCCATTAGATAGTGGATGATGGCTCCGGCAGCGCTTATCGCCAGGGACAGGTGGCTGCATCCGTAGCCGTCGAGGACGGCCACGCCGAAGTGCTTGAGCAGTGCCTCCCGGGCGGCCTCCGCCTCGAACCAATAGTCCTCAAGTCGGGTCACCGGTATTCCCAGTTCGGGTAGCTGGCAGCTCTCGGCGGCGATTATCTCCGAAGGTTTGAGGCGCTCCACCTCAGGGAAGGCGCGCTCGATAGCCACCTGGGTGACGGCAAACTCGCTGGTGGTTATATCAACGTAGGCGATGCCCGCCATATCGCCGCCCAGCACCAGGCTCACCAGGTAGTTATTAGTCTTGCTGTCCAAGAGGCCCGGCTCGATTACCGTGCCCGGGGTGACCACCCGGACTACATCGCGCTCCACCAGACCCTTAGTCTCGCCGGGCTTGGTCACCTGCTCACAGATGGCGACCTTGTAGCCCCGGTTGATGAGCTTGGCCAGGTAGTTGTCCAGGGCGTGATAGGGGATGCCGGCCAGGGGCACCCGGTGCCCCTTCCCCATCTCCCTCGAGGTGAGGACGATGTCCAGCTCCCGGGAGGCAATCTCGGCGTCCTTATCAAAGGTCTCGTAGAAGTCACCCAGCCGGAAGAGGACGATAGCATCGGGGTAGCGGCGCTTTATCCTGAGGTACTGCTGCCGTATCGGGGTTAGAGCCTCTTTAGCCATCAGGGTTATTCTACTAGAATTTCCGGGGAAAAGGAATAAGGTTTTTGGCTACCCTCACCCCCTGTGTCCCCTTCTCCTTCGAAGGAGAGGGGAAGATATAAAAAGAGGGGCAAATCCCCTCTCAGACACCTTTAATACTAGCCTAAGTGCTATAATTGTGTAATAGAACTCTACAAAACTTGAGAAGTATTAATGTCAATATATTGCTGAGAGGCTTTGAATATGCTTGGAATATGCCTGTGCGAGTCGGGATAACATATTTAAGATAATATGAAGAACATCTTAAACATAGCACATAGGGGTTTTACCCAAGTATTCCCTGATAATACAATTGAAGCCTTTCGGGCTGCCATTGAAATAGGTGTAGATGGTATAGAGTTTGATGTCCAAGAAACTGCCGACCAGAGGTTTATAGTTTATCATGATGCCGAATTGTTCGGTATTAATATCAACAGATTGCCACTCGCCGAAATTGAAAAGGTGAAGCTACGCGGTAAATTTAAAATTCCCACGTTAGAGGAAACCCTTGATGTCTGTATGAGACAAGTGAAACTGGTGGTCGAACTCAAGCAAGTTCAGTCAATCGACGTATTTGTGCAAATACTAAGAATGCATGGAAGCTTGAACCTTATACTTGTAGCATCATTTAGAGAAGACCCGCTCTCTAAACTCTTTCAGTTAGCCCAAGAGACTCACAGGGCGATAATAATTGGGCATCAGGTTCAGAACTTACTCGATATAGCCAAACGTGTCCAAGCAGACACTGTCATTGTCAAATATCCACTCGCTAATACCGAGCTCATTCAAGAGGTTAAGTCGAATAGAATGTCGGTATTAATATGGGGTTGTACCAGTTCCAAAGATATCAGAGCCGCCCTGAAATTAGGAATTGATGGCATAATCTCAGACTATCCGAATCTTGTGTCGAGCTT
>CAZXVG010000037.1:0-8812 GCA_964644205.1 uncultured Dehalococcoidales bacterium
GTGAGCCAGGGCGAGATTAAGGGTAAGCTTAACGAGATTACCGTTATTCACAGCCTGGGTAAGCTGGCGGCGGCCCGGGGGGTGGTTACCGGTCTGGGTAAGCCGGCGGAGCTCTCCCGGGACAGGCTCTGCGGGGCTGTGGCCGAGACCTGCCGCCTGCTTAGGAAGAAGGGTGCCGCCAATCTGGCCACCGTGGCTCAGGGGGCGGGCGCCGGTGACATCGGTCTCGAAGCTAGTGCCCAGGCGGTAACCGAAGGCGCCCTGCTCGGCCTCTACGACTTCCGCCGGCACATAACCAAGGAAGCGGACTATGGCCAGGTCAGGGAGCTTACCCTGGTGGCTGCCGGTGAGGAAGAACGGAAGAAGATGGAATCCGGCTGCCGCCGGGGCCGGGTGCTCGCCGAGGCGACCAACCTGGCCCGCGATATGGCTAACGAGCCGGCTAACTATATGACCCCCGCTATTATGGCGGAGAGGGCCAGGGAGCTGGCCGCAGATTACGGGCTTGAGTGCCGCGTCCTGGAGCGGGCCGAGATGCAGGAGCTGGGCATGGGGGCGCTGCTCGGGGTGGCCCAGGGGAGCCGGGAGCCGCCCCGGTTAATCGTGCTTAACTATCGGGGGCGTGACTCCGCCGAGGTTGACCTGGCCCTGGTGGGTAAGGGGATAACCTTTGATTCCGGCGGTATCTCGATAAAGCCCTCTGAGAAGATGGGTGAGATGAAGGGGGATATGGCCGGGGGGGCGGCCGTGCTCGCCGCCATGAGTGCCATCGGCCAGTTCAAGCTTAAAATCAATGTCGTGGCCCTTGTCCCGGCGACGGAGAACCTGCCCGACGGCAGCGCCCTGAAACCGGGCGACGTGATTACCGCCCTGGGGGGTAAGACCATCGAGGTTGTCAACACCGATGCCGAGGGCCGTCTTGTCCTGGCCGATGCCCTGGGTTACGCGGGTAAGCTCGGGGCGAAGGCCATCGTCGATGTCGCCACGCTGACCGGCTCCTGCCATATCGCCCTGGGTGATATCTGTAGCGGCCTTTTCGGTAACCGGCAGGAGCTTATTGACAGGGTGATTAAGGCGGCTGCCGAGGCGGGGGAGCTTGTCTGGCAGCTCCCGATGTACGAGCAGTATAAGGAGCAGAACAAGAGCGACGTCGCCGATATCAAGAACAGCGGCGGCCGCTACGGCGGCGCCATTACCGCGGCCTATTTCCTGGCCGAGTTTGTCGCCGATACCCCCTGGGTTCACCTGGATATCGCCGGCACCTTCCTCAGCGATAAGGAGCGGGGCTGCCTGGTCAAGGGGGCTACCGGGGTGCCGGTACGTACCCTGGTGAACCTGGTCATGTCGCTGGCTGCGGGGTAGAGCCTTCCCCGTAAGAGCCGGCCGGCAGCGCATAACGTGTTTATACTAATCAGTTTCAGAGGAGGGTAATTTAATGACTAAGGTAGGAGTGTTACTGTCTGGTTGCGGCATGTATGACGGTAGTGAAGTCCACGAGGCTACCCTGACGCTACTCTTTCTGGACCGGGCGGGCGCTGAGGTAGTCTGTATGGCTCCCGATATCGCCCAGTATGACGTGGTTAATCACATAAGCGGCCGGGCGACCGGCGAGCAGCGGCAGGTGCTGATTGAAGCCGCCAGGATAGCCCGGGGCTATATCAGGGATATAAAGCAGGTTAGTGAGAGCGAACTCGATGCCCTGATACTGCCCGGGGGGATGGGGGCGGCTAAAAACCTGTGCGATTTTGCCCTTAAAGGGGAGGACTGCACCGTGAACCCGGAGGTAGCGCGCCTCATCAGGGAGATGCATCAGGCCGGTAAGCCGATAGGCTTTATCTGCATCGCCCCGGTGATTGCGGCCAAGGTGCTGGGGGCCAGGGTAACCATCGGCACCGACCGGGCTACCGCCGCCGCTGTGGAGAGGATGGGGGGCAGCCACGTTGCCTGCCAGGTCGGTGAGATTGCGGTTGATGAAGAAGAGAAGGTGGTCTCTACCCCGGCCTATATGCTGGGGCCTACCATCTCCCGGATTGCGCTGGGTATCGAGAAGCTGGTGGCTAAGGTGCTGGAGATGGCTTCGTAGCGGGGCCCGGTACTTAAAGCCTCGTTGGAACGGGGGGCTTACCTAGCCGGTTCGGGCTATTGACGGCTGTGGTAAAATAAGATATCGGGGTCTTAAATAACTGAGATGTGATTTTGGATATAGGCGGCATGGTTCTGGCCGGTGGTGGCAGCTCGCGGTTGGGGGCGGATAAGACAGTAGAGACCGTTGGTGACAAGAGCCTGCTGGAGCGGGTGGTGCTCCAGCTCAGCTTTCTTGATAGTGAAATCCTGCTGGTTACTGCTCAAGAGATGTCCTGCCCCTGGCTCGAGGGCTACCCGCGGCTGAAAAAGGTCACCGATATCTACCCCGGCAACGGCCCCCTGGGCGGTATTTACACCGGTTTAGAGCTCTCTGGTTCTTTCTATAACCTGGCGGTGGCCGGTGACATGCCCTTCCTGAACCGTGACCTGTTAGGCTATATGGCAGGCCTTGCCGCCGGTTATGACCTGGTGGTGCCGCGGCTTAACGGCCTCCTGGAACCGCTCCATGCCGTTTATTCCCGGGCCTGCCTGGCTCCCATAGAGCAGATGCTGAAGCAGGGGATTTTTGGCGTTAATAAGCTTTTCCCCCTGGTCAGGGTAAGGTATGTCGAGGCTGAGGAGATAGACCGGTTTGACCCCGCGCACCTGAGCTTCTTCAATATCAATACCAAGTCTGACCTGGCCTGGGCCAGGGGCTTACTGAGGGTTACGGCGTGATAAGCGTTGAAGAGGCGCGGGACAGGGTCCTGAGCAGTGTCGGGGTTCTCGATGAAGAGGAAAGCCCTCTCCTGGGCTCGCTGGGACGGGTTCTGGCCGAGGACGTCTCTTCCCCTTTCGATGTGCCGCCGCGGGACAACTCGGCCATGGACGGCTACGCCGTCCGGTCGGCGGATACTCGCGGCGCCAGCCGGAAGAGGCCGCGACTTCTGCGCGTGGTGGGCATGGCGGTGGCGGGCGCGGTCTCCGGCTGCCGGGTGGAACCGGGGACGGCGGTTCGTATTATGACCGGCGCCCCGCTGCCCGAGGGGGCGGACAGCATAGTCAGGTTTGAGGATACCGACGAGACGCTCCGCTCCGGGCCGGCGACGGAAATCGGCATTCTAAAGAAGGTCGAGCCCGGCTGGGACGTCCGCTATGCCGGGGAAGACATCCGTAAGGACAGTCTGGTGTTGGCACGGGGGCTTTGGATTAGCCCCGCCGAGGTCGGGGTTCTGGCGTCTCTGGGGCGGCCGACGGTGAAGGTGGTGCGCCGTCCTCGGGTGGCCATTCTGGCCACCGGTGATGAGCTGGTCGATATCGGCCAGCCGCTACCCGGGGGCAAGATATACAACAGCAATAGCTACAGCTTGGCGGCCCTGGTCAGCTACTACGGCGGTATCCCTGAAGTACTGGGTATCGCCCGGGACAGCGAAGACTCGCTGGTGGCCCGTCTCCGTGAGGGGCTTGCGGCCGATATGCTCCTCACCAGCGGCGGCGTCTCGCTCGGGGACTACGATGTCGTCAGGGATGTGCTGGCGAAACAGGGTAAGATTAGCTTCTGGACGGTGCGCCTGAAACCGGGGAAGCCGCTCGCCTTTGGCATGATTAAAGGGGTCACTAAGACCGGTGTGGGGAGGGAGATACCCCACCTGGGGCTGCCGGGTAACCCGGTGAGCTCCATGGTTACCTTTGAGCTCTTTGTCCGCCCCGCCATCTTAAAGATGATGGGTAGAAAAGACCTAGCCCGGCCCCTTATCGAGGCGGTGATAGAGGACGAGGTGGTTAACAGCGACGGGCGGCGTATCTTCGCCCGGGTGGTGGTGTCAGAACGCGGCGGGCAGTATTTTGCCCGGCTGACCGGCCTCCAGGGCTCGGGGGTATTGACCTCGATGGCTCTGGCTAACGGCCTGGCGATTATCCCCGAGGACAGCCAGGGGGTGGCGGCCGGGGATAGGGTTCAGGTGATGATGCTGGATTGGAGTAATAATAAAGGGCTTGGCTTTAGCGTAGACTGAGGGGGTTTCCCAGCTTGATATTCAAGGATTCGGAGTTTGTTTTCGAAGCGCCGCCGGTGGTCTCCCGGGCGCGGCGGGTGCTGATTAAGCCCTGTGCCGGCTATCCGCTGCCCTATCCGGTGACCACCAGCCGGGAGATGATATCGGTGATAATCGAGGGCATCAGGCGGGTTAGCGATGCCGACATTCTGCTGCTTGAAGGCACCCCGGACGGGCAGCCGGTCAAGCCGATATACCAGTCCCTGGGTTACGACTTCCCCCGGCTGCTCACCCTGGACGTCAAGGACTGTATCTGGGTAGAGGTAGATAACCCGCTGGCCAAGCCCCTGGCGGTGCCCACCTTCTGGATACCGAACGTCATCCTGTCCAGTGACTACCTGATAACGGTATCCCCCCTGAAGCTGGTCCACGGCCGGGGCAGCCTCAGCCTGATGAACCTGCTTACCCTGCTGCCGGTTAGCAAGTACGGGGTCGGCTGGCGGGACCTTTACAGCCTGGGGATAGACAAGGTGATTACCGACCTCTATTTCACCCTGCCCTTTGACCTGGGGATTATCGAGGCCTCTCAGCAGTTTATGACTCAGGACGACCCGACCCGGGGGGAGGCGGTTGATTACGGTAAGGTCTTTGTCGGCGAGCCCTATGAGGTGGATTGTGAGGCCTCCGAGCTACTGGAGCTCAAGACGGAGTATATCGACCTGATTCAGGTGGCCAAGGTGCTGTTCGAGGGCTAGCAGACCTGGCTCTAGATAGGGGACGGCTTGTCGGCTAAGGAGAGTCTGAATACGGAAGAGAGCGCCCCGCGCTGGTTCATCGACCTGGACTGGTACCTAAAGAACACCCGCTCCTTTACCACTCTGGCGCAGGGCTGCCTCTGTCCCCGGTGTCGGGGGCGGCTGGAGAAGGGCCGGCTTTCCGAGGCTGAGATTCCCGCGAACATCAGAGGCTGCTGCTCTCAGTCCCCCGGCTTCATTACCGGTGAGCTTACCATTCTGGCCAGCGTCTTTCGTCTCCTCCTGGCCGGTGGTAACGAGCCCCTTGAGCTTACCGAGCTGTCCCGGCGGCTCGGCGAGCGGCTCGGGGAGGAGAGCTACCGCGCCTCAGTCGAGGTTCTGTCCCGTCTGCTTGAGGATGAGCGCTACTACGGGATACGAAGGGCGCCCCAGGGCTAATATCTGATGCCGAAGCCGCTATATCTCCCGGTGTATGCCGACCATTTAGTGGTTACCTCGGTCACCCTGGCCGCGGGCGGCCCCGCCCTCAGCCGGGCAGTCAGCGCCTCAAGCTTATCCCTCTCGCCCTCAGCCCGGACCTCCACGGCTTCCGCTGAGGGTAGATTACGGACGTAGCCCGCTAGCCCCAGGCTTTCCGCCAGCTGCTTGGTGAAGGCGCGGAAGTAGACACCCTGGACGCGGCCGTATACCACTATCTGAACTGCGGCTAAATCGCTCATCGTGCTTCATGTTACCTCGGGGTAAGGCGGGGTAGCCGGGGGGCGTCCCTGTCCAGCCGCTTTAGCCCCTGACGGCGGGCCAGACCGACCGCTTCGGCGAACTCGGCCTCGGAAAGCGGGCGGGCTAGCTGGGGTAAGCTAGCGGCCTGATAGCAGGGGTGATACTGGGCCATGATGTTAGTGTAGGTGTCGGGCGAGACCTCCCGGGCCAGGAAGCTTACTATTTCCGGAGTCCCGGCCAGGCCGTGAGGCAGTACCAGGTGGCGTACCAGGAGACCGCGCCGGGCAAGCCCCGTGTCGTCTATCTCTAGGTCGCCCACCTGCCGGTGCATCTCCTTGACGGCGGCCCGGGTTACCCTGGGGTAGTCCTTTATCCCGGAGAGCCGCTCGGCGGTCTTCTCGTCGGAGTACTTCATATCGGGCATGTAGATATCGATAACCCCGTCCAGCAGCCTTAGGGTGGCCACCGAGTCGTAGCCGCCGGTGTTATATACCAGGGGCAGCCTTAGCCCCCGGCCGGCGGCGATTTCCAGCGCCTCCAGGATGTGGGCTACGACGTGGCTGGGGCTTACCAGGTTTATGTTGTGGCACCCCCGCCTCTGGAGGGAGAGCATCATCTCGGCCAGTTCCTGGCTGCTTATGGGGCTACCCTCGCCCAGCTGGCTTATGGTGTAGTTCTGGCAGTAGAGGCAGCTCAGGTTACAGTAGCTAAAGAAGATGGTGCCCGAGCCGTAGCGACCGACCAGGGGCCCTTCTTCCCCGAAGTGGGCCCCGTAGCTTGCCACCACGGCCTGCTCACGGAGGTGGCACTCGCCCCTTTCCCCGGCGAGACGGTCTACGCCGCAGTGGCGGGGGCAGAGGTGACACGCCCGGAGTATCTCCCTGGCTCTGGCTGCCCTGGCGCCGAGCTCTCCGCTGCGGTAAAGCGCTTGGTAAGCGGCTATCTCCCCTACTCCTCCGTCTCGGGCTCCTTTTTCCCCTTTTTGATTACCTCTACCGTGGGTGGAGATGTCAGGATGGTCTCAGCCGAGATTTTCTTGGCTTCTTTCTTTGTTTTCTTTGGCTCTCTGTGCCGATAGTCTCTTCTCCCCATGGTAGCACCTCTGTTTGAGCATTGGTCTTGCGCTTCTAGGTTAAGTTTAGCAAAGGGATACCGGGGTGTAAAGATGGTCTTCGGGGCGGTTCAGTCCGGGAGGTGCTCCAGTGCGTAGCGGGCGGCCGCCGTCTCGGCAAGCTTCTTACTCTTACCGGCCCCCCGCCCCAGGACGGTGTCGCCGGCGCGCACCTCGACGGTGAAGCGTTGCTCGTGGTCCGGGCCGCTTACCTCCACCAGGGAATAGGCGGGCAGGGGCTGCCCCCGGGCCTGGAGGAGTTCCTGGAGCTGGGATTTATAGCTGGTGATGCCGCCCTGGCGGAGCACCTCCGCCAGCTCCTCCTGGAATAGCCTCAGGATAAAGCCCTCGGCGGCAGCCGGCCCCTGGTCGAGGAAGACGGCGGCTATCACGGCTTCCAGGGCGCGGGCCAGGTTGGCCTTTTTGCGGCGCCCGCCGCTGGATTCTTCGCCCCTGCCCAGGTAGAGGTAGTCGCCGAGGCTTACGGATGCAGCCAGCCGGGCTAGGGTGTCTTGTCTCACCAGGGCGGCGCGGAGCCTGGTCATCTCCCCCTCGTCGGCTTGGGGTAGCTCCCGGTACAGCTTCTGGCTGATTGCCAGCCCCAGGACGGCGTCACCGAGGAACTCCAGCCTTTCGTTACACTCCGGGGCCAGGGCGGGGTTCTCGTTGGCATAGGAGCTGTGGGTCAGGGCCTCTCTCAACCGTGACTGGTCGTTGAAGGAGAGTCCCAGCTTTTCTTCGAGGGCGGCCGGGTCAGTCAAGGGCCGACCTCCTTTCCCGGTAGTCCTGTTAAACGGCGGTCTTCCGGCTGGGTGGTGGGGCTTACGGTATCGAATTACGCTGCCGCTGTCGACCGCAGATATCGCTTATCGTTACCCGGTGACTATCTACCGCCGGTCTTTCCCCGGGGCTTCTTTCTGGTTTGGGGTGCCCTTTTGGCCTTGGCCTCCAGGCTCTTCAGTCTCAGTGAGTCGATGACCAGCTGCTCCACGCAGTCCTCAAGCTGACTTAGCAGCGACTTTAGCTTGGTAACCGTCTCCGGGTCACCCTGCCTCAGCTCTAAAAGGCAGAGTCTGACCTGGGCGAACAGGTCGTCTATCTGCTCGTGGGCGTTATCCGTCATGCTGCCTTATTTTACCACTTCGCCGGCCTTTCGGCTAGAAGTCTCCCCCGCCGCTTTACGGAATCGGGGATGGAACCAGCGGGGTGCCTCGAAACTTGCCGAAAAGCTGCGCATACCGCAGTCTGCCAGCGTTGCGCGGCGAGGAAAAGTGTCCCCTTTGGGGAAACGGGGGCTTGACCCTGGAGAAGGCCCTTCTGGTATGATAGGGGTATGCTGGAGGGTAAGTGTCCCAAGTGCGGAACCCGCTACTTTGGGTGGGCGTTACGCTTCTCGCGACATCAGGTGTGCCCGAGGTGCGGCGTTGGGCTCGAGATTATGGAGGATGGTGGGCAGGTTGTCCAGGGTTACTCCCCCTTTAGCGCCCCGGAACACTCGGTAAAATCGCCCTCCAGGGCGGTTTCCTTGGACGGCGGGGAGAAGGAGACCCGGCGGCCCAAGGAGTAGCTCCCTCCCCAGGTTCCTTTGTCAGGCTGATGACGGCTTTATTTCCCGCAGCGAAGGCGTCTTTCCCCGGGCTTACCGGTCAGGCGGCTTGCCTTAAAGGAGGCTCCCTTGCCCAGGTTGCGTGACTACGGCGGCGAGTTCCGCCCCGACCTAAGGCTCAGCGATTTCTCCCCGGCTGCGCTGGCTCGGTTGTCAAACATGTACCAGAAGCTCTACGTGGCCCTGGACGGGTTCTGGTACCTCACCGTGAAGGAGCGGCTGGGGAACGAAGAGGCGCTCGCCTGCGATATCCAGGCCTGGGAGCATGTCTGCCGCTACGAAATGTCCAAAATCAAGAGCGGGATGAAAATCCAGGGGGATGATGTCGCCGCTCTCATGAAGGCCCTCCAGCTCTGCCCCTGGTTTCAGCTTATGGAGTGCCGTATGGAGCTTAAGGACCGGGGTCACGGCCTGTTCACGGTCAGCTACTGCCCCACTCTGGCCGCCCTGGAGAAAGAGGGCGAGGGCCGGGAAAACGAGATTTGCACCCTGGTTGAGCCTAAGATTCTTAAGACCTATGCCGCCTGTTTTAACCCGGCTATCGAGGTGAGGTGCCTCAAGG
>CAZXVG010000038.1:0-8706 GCA_964644205.1 uncultured Dehalococcoidales bacterium
AAGAGGCCCCGGCTGGGTAAGGCGCTGGCGGCGCTGCTTGAGCTAAAGGGGGACTCGGCGGCGGCGCTCAAGGAGGTGAGGGCCCTCTTTGACCACGGCCTTCCTGAGATTACCCCCCACATGGATAATATGATAAGCGTGGCCGAGCTTCTGGAGGCGGTGGGCATTAGCTACCGGATTGATATTGCCTCGGGGAGGGGCTTCGAGTACTATACCGGGCTTATCTTCGAGCTCTATAAGGACGGGCGTAAGCTGGGTGGTGGGGGGAGATACGACGCCCTCATTCCGCTGATGGGCGGCGGCGATGTCCCGGCCTCGGGCTTTGCCCTCCACCTCGACCACCTGATGGAGCTGGTGGCGTCTGATGCTTCGCCCCGGCCTGAGGCACCGAGAGTCTTGGTTCGCGCGGAGCCTAGCATGATAGGGCAGGCTTTTATTATTGCCCGCCGTCTCCGTGAGGCGGGTAACGTGGCCGAGCTTCAGCTTGAGGACAAGGAGCCGGCTGGTTTCGGATGGCGGCTTGAGGTCCGGGCTAAGGCGCCGCTATTTGTATTAACTAGCCGGGCCCGGCGGCAGCGGTTTGAGCTTGGGGAGGCCAGCGAGGTCCTCAAGCTGTTGGAGGAGGGGGGATGTCGCTTAAGATAGCCCTGCCCAAGGGACGCCTCATGGCTGAGACGGCTGCCCTGCTCGAGCGCGCCGGCTGGGGTCTCGGGGAATACCGGGAGAAGTCCCGGCTCTACCGCCTGCGCTCGGAGACGGTGCCCGGTCTCTTCGCTAAGGTGTTTCACGAGCGGGACGTCCCGATTCAGGTGGCCATCGGTAACTACGACCTCGGTATCTGCGGGCTGGACTGGGTGGAGGAGCTTCTGGTGAAGTACCCGAGTAGCGCCGTGGAAAAGCTTAAGGACCTGGGCTACGGCGCCGGTGTCCTGCACCTGGTGGGTAGTAAAGCTAACGGGGCGCCGGCCTCGATGGATGACCTGTCCTTGCTTACCGGCGGGCTGCGCATCGCCAGCGAGTACCCCAATCTGGCGGAGTCCCTGGCGCTCAACCTGCGCTTAAGACAGTTCAGCATCTTCCCCCTGTGGGGTGGGGCTGAGGTCTACCCCCCGGAGAGCGCCGATTTGGCCCTGGTTTCGGGGAGGCGGGGACAGAGGCTCTTCGACTACGGCCTTACCTCTCTAGGTGAGGTGCACCCTTACTCGGCCTTTCTCATTGCCAGTAAGAACCGCAGGCGGAGCCAAGAATTGGATAAGCTGCTTTCTTCCCTGGAGGCGGCTCTGGCGGCTGGCGACCAGCCTTCCCCGGCGGCTGAGGCAGCCGAGCCGGTTCCCTCAGAGGCGCGCCGGAAAGGTGACGGGGCTAGGGATACCGTGCGCCTGGCGCTCCCTGACGGGCACCAGCAGCAGCCGACCCTTGACCTGCTCAAGCGGGCCGGGATTGAGATTAGCGACTACCCGTCGCCCCGGGGTAACCGCCGCCCCCAGATTAGCCTGGACGGGGTAGCGGTCAAGGTAATCCGGCCCCAGGATATGCCCTTACAGGTGGCCGGCGGTAATTTCGACCTGGCTATTACCGGCCGGGACTGGCTCAGGGAGCACCTTTACCAGTTCCCCTCCAGCCCGGTGGTTGAGCTTATCGACCTCGGCTTTGGCCGGGTGCGCATAGTGGCCGTGGTCACTCAGGAGATGGCGGTGGCCGATGTCTACGGCCTGAGGCAGCTCGTTAGTGACCGGTCGCGGTCGCTCCGGGTGGCCTCGGAGTATGTCAATATCGCCGATAAGTACGCCCGGGATAACCACCTGGGGGCCTATCGCATCGTGCCCACCTGGGGGGCCACCGAGGCCTTCCTGCCTGAGGATGCCGACCTCTTGATTGAGAATACCCAGACCGGGCGCACCATTGCCAAGCACAATCTTAAGATTATTGATACCCTGGGGCAGTCCTCGGCCTGTCTTATCGCCAGTTCCCGGGACAAGGTTAGCCCCGTTAAGAGAGCCCGGATGGACTCTCTCGTTAACAGCCTGCGTACGGCTGTGGAAGGTGCTCAAAGTGGAGATTATCGAAGGTTTTGCCCGGGCTAAGGCCGCCCTGTTGCGAAGGGGCGCCGCCGGCCTCTATCAGGTCTCGCCGGCTTTAAAGCAGAGGCTTGAGGAGATGTTCGCTACCGGCGACCCGGAGGCGGTGGTGCGGCAGATTCTAGACGAGGTAAGTAGTCGCGGGGATAAGGCGCTCATTGAGCTTACCGCCAGGATTGACGGGGTGGAGCTAGCCTCGCTTGAGGTAACCAGGGAGCAGATTAAGGCTGCTTATAGTGAGGTGGCCCCGGAGCTCGTTTCGGCGCTAAAGCTGGCTGCGGAGCGGATAAGGGCCTTTCATGAAAAGCAGCGGGACAGCCTGGGAAAGGGCTTCACCCTGCCGGGGGTGGCTCAGGTACTTAGGCCCCTGGCGCGGGTCGGGGTCTACGCCCCGGGCGGCATGGCTTCCTACCCCTCGACGGTCCTGATGACGGCGGTTCCGGCCCGGGTGGCCGGGGTTGGGGAGGTGATACTGGCCACCTCGCCGCGCGCCGCAGGATTGGTGCCGCCGGCGACCCTGGTGGCTGCTGATATGGCCGGGGTGGACCGGGTCTTCTGTATCGGCGGAGCTCAGGCGATTGGGGCCCTGGCCTTCGGTACCGAGTCCGTCCCCCGGGTGGACAAGATCTGCGGGCCGGGTAACATCTTCGTGGTTATCGCTAAGAAGCTGGTCTACGGGGTAGTCGGTATCGACGGGCTGCCCGGGCCGAGCGAGGTCTTAATCGTGGCCGACGATACCGCCGACCCGGAGTACTGTGCCGCCGACCTCTTGGCCCAGGCGGAGCACGACCCTCTGGCCTCGGCGGTGCTGGTGACCACCTCGTCACAACTTGCGGGCGAGGTTATTAAGGCGCTTGAAAGGCAGCTTGAGACCCTGCCGACCAAGGCTATCGCCGCCGAGTCACTGCGGGACAGGGGCCGGGTAGTGGTGGTGGCTAATATTAATGAGGCGATAGAGCTAGCCAATCTCTATGCCCCGGAGCACCTCTGTCTCATGGTGGCCGGGGCGGCGGGCTATATTGAGCGCATCACCGGCGCCGGCTGTGTCTTTATCGGCGGCCGCTCGACGGTGGTCTTGGGTGATTATGTGGCCGGGCCGAGCCATGTTCTGCCCACCGGGGGTACGGCTCGCTACGGCTCGCCGCTTAGCGTGAGCGACTTCATTAAGTCCATGAACCTGATTAACCTCGGGGAGGCGGACCTGTCCCGGTTGGGGCGGGCGGCGGCCATTATAGCGCGCGCCGAGGGTTTCGAGGCTCACGCCCGGGCCGTGGAAAAGCGCCTGGCCGAAGACCGGTAGCGGGGGGATTAGCGTGTTAACTAGGGACGAGCTAGCCAGATACAAGCGGCAGATAGCCGTCTTCGGGGAAGAGGGCCAGCTCAAGCTGAAGCGGGCCCGGGTCTTTCTGGCCGGTGCCGGCGGCCTCGGTTCCACCATCGCCACCTATCTCGCGGTGGCCGGTATCGGCAGGCTGAGAATCGCCGATAACGATGTCGTGACCCGGGACAACCTGAACCGGCAGATACTGCACGGGGACGGTGACCTGGGCCGGGCGAAAACGGAGTCTGCCGCTGCCAGACTTGGGGGCCTGAACGCCGGTGTCACCGTGGAGGCTGTTTCGGAGACGATACGTGAGGATAGTGCGGCGGAGATGATAGCCGGTTGTGATGCGATTATCGACGGCCTGGATAACTTCGCCGCCCGCTATGTGCTCAACCGGGTCGCCCTGGCTAAGGGGCTCCCCTTCTTCCACGGCGCCATCCACGGGTTCTACGGGCAGGCGACCACCATCATCCCGGGCCGGACGGCCTGTCTTAGGTGCATCTTTCCCGAGGCCCCCCCGGCGGCAGTGCCGCCGGTAATCGGGGTGACCGCCGGGGTCATCGGCTGTATCCAGGCTACCGAGGTCATTAAATATCTCCTGGGCATGGGCGAGCTACTGGAAAACAGGCTCCTGATGTGGGACGGGCTGGGCTGCCGCATGGACGAGGTGCCCCTGGAGAAGAACCCGGACTGTCAGGACTGCGGTCGGGGTGGAGGGTAGCCGGCCATGAAGGTAAGGGTCAAGTTCTTCGCCGCCTTCCGGGAGATATTCGGTGCCGAGGAGAGGGAAATCGAGCTTAAAAGCGGGGCCAGTGTCCGGGACCTGCTCCAGGTTCTGTGCCACCGGAGCGGCTGCCGCGAGAAGATACTTGACGAGGCCGGCGGGTTAAGGCGTGACGTCAAGATGCTCAGGAAAGGGAAGCACGTCCAGCTGGTGGAAGAGACTAATACCAAGCTGGAAGACGGTGACGTAATCACCGTTTTCCCCGCCATGTTCGGCGGTTAAGGGGTGGGGCTGTTTCAGGTCTCGGGAAGACCCGTCTGTGGGATAATCCCCTGATTCGTGATAAAATGGGTCTGAGTTTTACTTTAGGAGCCGGTAGTTGTCGCAGCGTGACGGTATCGAGAGACTGATAAAGCCGGGTCTGGTCGGCTTTAAGGGCTATAGCGCCCGGGAGTCGGCGGAGGCATTGGAGGGGGAGCTAGCCGTCCCGGTCGAGGGCATAATCAAGCTGGATGCCAACGAGAACCCCTACGGGTGTTCGCCGAAGGTAAACCGGGCTCTGGGGGCGTGTCCCGACCTCAATATCTACCCCGACGCCGCCCAGACGGAGCTAAGGAGGCTGCTGGCGGGGTATACCGGCGCCGAGGCGGAGCGCATCGTGGCCGGCAGCGGCAGCGGCGATTTGATAGACCTCCTCCTGCGCCTGCTGGTCGAGCCGGGCGATGAGGTCATTGCCTGCGTGCCCGCCTTCAGCATGTTCCGTTTCAGTACCAGGATGTACGGAGGTAGCTTGGTTGAGGCGCCCCGGGACGAGGACTTCCGGGTTACGGTGAGCACTGTGGAGAGGGCCGTGAGTAAAAAGACGAAGCTAGTCTTGCTGGATAACCCGAACAACCCGAGCGGCAGCCTGACGCCGCGGCCGGATATAGTGGAGATTGCTAAAATGGGGCTACCGCTGCTGGTGGACGAGGCCTACGTCGAGTTTGCCGGGGAGACGGTGCTGCCCCTGGTCGGCCAGTATCAGAACCTGATGGTGCTGAGGACGTTCAGCAAGTGGGCGGGGTTGGCGGGGCTCCGGGTGGGCTACGGCATCTTCCCCCCGGAGATGGCGTCTTACTTGATGACGGTAAAGCTCCCCTATAACGTGAATGCGGCCGCCGTGGTCGCCGTCCGGGAGTCGCTGGGGGACATCGACTACCTGATGGCTAACGTGCGGGCCATCGTCGCCGAGCGGGAGCGGCTCTTTAGCGAGCTTAAGAAGCTAAGGCTCCTCACCCCGTACCCTTCACAGGCCAACTTCATTCTCTGCTCGGTAAGGGACGGTCGGGCCGCCGAGCTCTGGCAGCGTCTTAAGAGCCGGGGAATCATGGTGCGTTACTTTGATACCCCGCTGCTACGAAACTCTATCCGCATCAGTGTCGGTAAACCCGAGCACACCGATGCCTTGATTAGGGCACTCCGTGACATAGAGGAGGAGATTAATGGCTAATCGAAAATCTGTGGTCAAACGGGAGACGAAGGAGACCAATATCAGCCTGGAGCTTGAAATCGACGGCTGCGGCCGCTGGGAGATGAGTACCGGTATCAGGATGTTCGACCATCTCCTCAGCCAGCTGGCTCAGCACGGGTTGTTTGACATAAAGATTTCGGCCACCGGTGCCGACCCGCACCACGTGGTGGAGGATGTCGCCATCTGTCTGGGTAAGGCCTTCGGCGAGGCGCTGGGTGAGAAGCGGGGCCTGGTCCGTATGGCGGATAGCGCCGTGCCCATGGATGATTCCCTGGCCGTGGTGGTGGTTGATTTAAGCGGCCGGGGGTACCACGTTCTGGATTTACCCTTCAGTGATAACGACATGACCGGCTTCCCCACCGACCTGGTCCGCCACTTCCTGGAGGCCTTTGCCATCGAGGCCCGGCTCAACCTGCACGCCCGTATTGCCTACGGCACCAATGACCATCACAAGGCGGAGGCGCTCTTTAAGGCCCTGGGGAGGGCCCTGGATAGGGCCACCCAAGTCGACGAGCGCTTGAGCGGCGGGCTACCCAGCACCAAGGAATTTCTGGAGGGGTAGCCTCAGGTAAGCTTACTCTCCGTCAGCCTTTCGTAGGCCTCGCGGTATCTCCTGGTGGTGGCCTCGATGACCTCCGGGGGGAGCATGGGGGCGGGGGGCTCTTTATTCCAGCCCGAGCTAACCAGCCAGTCCCGCACCGGCTGCTTATCGTAGCTCGGCTGTGACTGTCCGACCTTATAGAGCCTGGTATCCCAGAAACGGCTTGAGTCCGGGGTCAGTAGCTCGTCGATGAGGATGAGCCGTTCGTCGTCCAGCCCGAACTCCATCTTGGTGTCGGCGACGATGATATCCCTGACCCGGGCGTAGTCCCGGGCGTAGCCGTATATCGCCAGGCTCTGCTCCTCTATCTGGCGGGCCAGGGTCTTACCGACCATCTCCTTTACTTCGTCCCGGCTCATGGGGCGGTCGTGCCCCGATTCCTCTTTGGTGGTCGGGGTGAATATCGGCCTGGGTAGCTCCTGACTCTCCACCAGGCCTTGGGGCATGGGCTCCCCGCTGACGGTGCCCTGGTCTTTATACTCCGCCCAGGCCGAGCCGGAGAGGTAGCCGCGCACCACGCACTCGATGGGCAGGCGCTTTACCTTGGTGACAATCATCGACCGCCCCGCCAGGTAGTCGGGGTAGGCAAAGCGGCGCGCCGGGGGCAGATAGCTATCGAGCTGGCCCGCCTCGCTGACGGCCTCTATCAGGTGGTTGGGGGCGATATCCTCGGTCTTCCGGAACCAGAAGGCCGAGAGCTGGTTAAGCACCCGTCCCTTGTCGGGGATGCCGCAGGGCAGCACCGAGTCGAAGGCTGAGATGCGGTCGGTGGCGATGATGAGTAGCCTTTCGCCCAAATCATAGGTATCGCGTACCTTGCCGCGCAGAAACAGGGGCAGGGGCAAGTCAGTTTTTATCATTACTTGCCTATCGTTCATATCTTTCTCGGCGCCAGGTCGTTAGATAGCGAGTTACTGGCCTTTCCTTTCCATTGTGTTTCGGTGAGCCCGATGCGCTTGAAGATATCGTCAACGTAGCGCAGGTAGTACTGCTCGTTAAAGAGCGGCTCCAGCTCTTCGGGGGGCAGTATTTCGGTCACCTCGGCGTCGGCCTTGAGCAGGCTGAGGAAGTTTTTGCTGTGCTGCCAGGCCTTCATGGCGTTTCTCTGCACCAGCTCGTAGGCCTTCTGCCGCGATAGCCCCTTGTCTATCAGGGCGAGCATTATCCGCTGGGAGAAAATCAGGCCCTTGGTCAGGTCGAGGTTCCGCTTCATCATCTTGGGGTGAACCTCCAGCCCCGTCATCACCGAGGTGAAGAGATTGAGGCAGTAGTCCAGGGCGAGGCAGGAGTCGGGCAGGATGATGCGCTCCGTGGAGGAGTGGCTGATATCGCGCTCATGCCACAGGGCGATGTTCTCCAGCGAGGTCAGGGCGTAGCCTCTGCTCAGGCGGGCCAGGCCGCAGATTCGCTCGCAGAGCTCGGGGTTACGCTTGTGGGGCATGGCCGAGGAACCGGTCTGGCCGCTGCCGAAGGGCTCGGCGGCCTCCCGGACCTCAGTCCGCTGCAGGGCTCTAATCTCGGTGGCGAACTTCTCCAGGGAGCCGAAGATTATGGCCAGCGTGGTCACGAACTGGGCGTGGCGGTCGCGCTGCAGTATCTGGTTTGATACCGGCGCCGGGGCCAGCCCCAGCTTGGCGCAGGCCTTCTCCTCGACCTCGGGGGGCAGGGTGGCGTGCGTGCCCACGGCTCCGGAAATCTTGCCCACCGCGATAATCTTCTTGGCGGCGTTGAGCCGCTGGCGGTGGCGTTTCATCTCCTCGACCCACAGGGCCAGCTTCAGGCCGAAAGAAGTCGGTTCGGCGTGGACGCCGTGGGTGCGCCCAATCATGACCGTGTATTTATGCGCTATCGCCTTCTGTGCCAGCGCGCTGGTGAGGTCTTTTATGTCCTGGTTTAAGATTTCGGTGGCCTCAAGGAGCTGGAGGCTGAGGGCGGTATCGATGACGTCGGAGGAGGTAAGGCCGAGGTGGATAAAGCGCGATTCGCTGCCCAGGCTCTCGGCCACCGAGCCGAGGAAGGCCGTCATGTCGTGGTGGGTCTCCCGGAGAATCTCCTCCATGCGCTTGTAGTTACAGCGCGCCAGCTTTATCTTAGGCACCGCTTCTCTGGGGATGACCCCGAGCTCGGCCCAGGCATCGCAGACGGCAATCTCTACCTCAAGCCACTTATTGAACTTGTTTTCGTCCGACCAGACCCGTTTCATCTGAGGTCGGGAGTAGCGCTCAATCATCTGCCTTCTCCTTGTAATTCTCTTCGGTATTTTTCATAGGACTTTCGTATGTCGTCGTGCTGAAGCCCCAGGATTTCCGCTGCCAGGTAGGCGGCGTTCTTGGCTCCGGCGGAGCCGATGGCCATGCAGGCGACGGGGACTCCGGCCGGCATCTGAACAATGGAGTAGAGGGCGTCAATCCCCTTCAGCTCACTGGAGGCCAGGGGCACCCCGATGACGGGCAGGGTGGTCCAGCTGGC
>CAZXVG010000039.1:0-8400 GCA_964644205.1 uncultured Dehalococcoidales bacterium
CGTGGTTAGCCTGGATATTCAAACCACCGAAAGCGACAACTGGATGGTGCCCTCGGTGCAGCGAGAGGCCACCGACCGGATTACCGACGCCCTGTGTCAGATAGACAGTAAAAACTGCGCCGCCTACCAGCAGCGCGCCGCCGACTACAATAGCGAGATTTCAGCCAAGGAAGCGGAGCTGAGAGCCGAACTCGACCAGACGGACCTCTCCTCGATAAACGTTATGTGCGCCGAGATGCAGGCCGGCTTTGTTAACTGGCTCGGTCTTAATGTCATTACCAGCTACGGCCGCCCCGACACCTTTACCCCGCAGGTGGTCAGGGAGCTGGTGGATACCGGCCGGGAGAACAACGTCAGCCTGATTATTGATAACCTGCAGAGCGGTCAGGATGCTGCCAAGGCGGTGGCTGAGGAGCTCGGCTGCACGCGAATAATACTCTCCAACTTCCCCGGCGGCTTTACCGACACCGAGACCTGGGAAAAGGCTATCGACAAAAATGTCGCCCTCGTCCTGGAGGCTGTAGGCCGGTAACCAGTGAGTGATAGGAAGGCGGGGCCATGAATAATACGGTGGTAAATATCGAGCAGGCCGTGGTCTCCTACCGCGAGGACGTCGCCCTGCGCGGCGTGTCCCTCAGAGTAAGGCCGGGGGAATTTATCGGCATCGTCGGCCCTAACGGCGCCGGTAAGACGACCCTGCTCACCATAGTTAACGGCTTGGGTAAGCTGTTAAGCGGCCGGGTCTGGGTGCTGGGGGACTATCTCAGCGCGAGCAACGGGCACTCCCTGCGTAAGAAGGTGGGCTATGTCGCCCAGCTCCAGAATATCGACCCGCGTATGCCGGTTAGTGTCCGCGAGGTAGCCATGATGGGGCGCTACGGGCTCCTGGGGCTGCTCAAGAGACCCGGCAAGCGCGACTGGGAGATTGTCGACGAAGTCCTGGAGCTGGTGGGCATGACCTCTCTTTCCCGGCGGCCCATCGGGCACCTCTCCGGGGGGGAGCAGCAGCGCGTGGCCCTGGCCCGCTGTCTTGCCCAGGAGCCGCAGATATTCCTGCTCGACGAGCCCACGGCCTCTCTGGACTGGCGGGCCAAGACCGACATCTTAGAGCTGGTAAAGCTGATTCACGAAACACGGAAGCTGACCACCCTGCTGGTGACCCACGACCTCAGTGCCCTTCCCGTCGCCTGCGAACGGGTGGTGCTCATGAAAGAGGGGCTTATCTGGGACGAAGGGAGTCCCGCCCAGGTCCTCACCGATGACAAGCTGAGCCAGCTATACGATATCCCCCTGTCGGCGGTCAAGGCGCGGCGGGCGGAAGCCGTTTCAGTATAGCCCGCTTTGCGGGCGGGCTTGGTGCTAGAACCGGGGGAATTTGTCTTTGGATTTATCCATTCTGGGCTACCAGTTCATGCAGAACGCCATCCTCTCGGCCGTACTCGGCGGGGTCGCCTGCGGCCTGATTGGCGTCTTCGTGGTGCTCATGGGTCTGCCCTTCATCGGGGTCGCCATGTCGCACGCCGCCTTCGCCGGGGCCATGCTCGGTCTGTGGCTGGAATTCGACCCCCTGCTCGGTGCCTTCGTGGCCAGCTTTATCGCCGCGGCCATCATCGGCCCCCTGGCTGACCGCGGGGAGCTCAGCCCCGACACCTCGGTGGGGGTTATCTTCTCCCTGATGCTGGGGCTGGCCTTTCTCTTCATGGGCCTGATGCCGGGCACCAAGTCGGGGGCCCTGGAGATACTCTGGGGTAGCATCCTGACCAACACCAGAAGCGACGTCCTGTTACTGGGGATAGTGGCCGCGGTGGTGGTCGGGGTCATTATCGCCTTTTATAAGGAGTTCCAGGCGACTATCTTCCACCGGGACATGGCGCTCTCGGTGGGCATCCCCGCCACCGCCATCTTCTACGGGATACTGTTTTTGACGGGCGCCACCATAACCGCCTCGCTGCGTCCCATCGGCGGGCTGCTCATCTTCAGTCTGATACTGAACCCGGCCGCCGCCGCCTACCAGCTTACCTACAGCATGAAGCGGATGTTCCTCATCGCCGCCGGCTTCGGGGTCCTCTCCGGCCTGGTGGGTCTCTTTATCTCCTACCTGTTCAACATCCCCAGCGGGGCCACCATAGTCATCACCTCGTCGGTAATCTTCCTGATTAGCAACCTCATCTCCCCGAAGAGAAAGGTAAAGCGCTGGCAGAGGCCGTCGCTAGTGGAGGGAGGGAAATGACCAAGACCTTCTTCAACCGGAAGGCGGCCGTCTGGGACGAAAACCACTCCGAGAAGGACCCCGCCAAGCTAGAGGAGATGATGGAGCGGCTTGAGATTGAGCCCGGAGCCACGCTACTCGACGTGGGTAGCGGCACCGGCGTCATCCTGCCCCGGCTGCTGGCTAAAATCGGGGAAGAGGGACGGCTGTTCGCCCTCGACTTCGCCGAGGAGATGTTAAAGCGGGCCCGCGCTAAGCACCCCCGGAAAGAGGTCTACTACCTTCAGGCCGACGCTGGCACCATCCCCACCCGGAGCGAGGTCTTCGACACCGTCGTCTGCTACTCAAGCTTCCCCCACTTCCGGGACAAGCCCCAAGCCCTCTCCGAGATAAACCGGGTGACCAAGGACGGCGGCCGGCTCTTCATTTGCCACACCTCAAGCCGTGAGGAGATAAACAGCCTTCACGGGGAAATCCCCACCCTGGAGCAGGATACCATCCCGGACCGGGACGACATGCAGCGGCTTTTGCGGGACGCCGGGTTTAGCGACATCACTATAGCCGACGGCGAAGCGAGCTACCTGGCCTGCGCCCGCAAGCTCTGCCGGATTAAGGCCCGCTAACTACTAATCCCGGTGGATACAGTACCAGGAAGCCCCTTTTATCAGCTTTTTATCCACCAGCCCCTTCTTAACCATCTCATCCAGAATGCTGTGGTTCTGCCAGGTAAGGCTGAGCAGGGCCATGCCGCGCCACAAAGAGCGCTCCGAGGGTAGCTTTCCTTCGTCGATGGCCTCGGCTATTTCGGAGGGCTCGTAGGCGCTATCAGGGTGCTCCGAAAGGAACTCCAGAATCCTCTGGGCGGTGTTATCCAGCCCCTTCTCAAACTGCTCTCGCGATATCGGCATCATACCCTCCTTTCACTTTGTCATCTTGGTATCGCCCGGTTTATTGTCCTCGGGTTCGAGCTCCAGGCTGAAGTCCAGGGTCGGCGCCGAATGGGTAAGGGCGCCGACTGATATTATGTCAACTCCGGCCTGGGCCACGGCTTGCACATTGGCCAGGGTTATGCCCCCCGAAGCCTCTAGCTTAACGTCTTTCCGGATTAAGCTCCTGACGCGCCGCATCTCGTCGGGGCTCATGTTGTCCAGCATGATTACGTCCGCCCCACCCTCGGCCGCCGCCAGGGCCTCTTCGGGCGTAGCCACCTCGACCTCAATAATCAAACCCTGGGGGGCCTTTTCCCTGGCCCCGGCGACGATGTCCCTAAGACCCATCCCCAGGGAGCGCAGGGCGGTAAGGTGATTATCCTTAATGAGCACGGCGCTAGCCAGGTTCCGGCGGTGGTTCTGCCCGCCGCCGAGGCGCACGGCATACTTCTCCAGGTGGCGGAGACCAGGGGTGGTCTTACGGGTATCGCTAATCTTAGCCCCGAGCCCCTTTACCTCGGCGACAAAGCGGGCCGTATAGCTAGCGATGCCGCTGAGGCGGCTCAGAAAGTTGAGGGCGACCCGTTCCCCTTTGAGGATACTGACTACCCGCCCCGAGACGATAGCCACTACCTCCCCGGGCCCGACGGTAGACCCCTCGGCAATGGGTAACTCGGTCTTTAGATTCGGGTCTACCTTATGGAACACCCTTCTCACTACCTCCCCACCGGCCAGCACCCCGGCGGCCCTGGCCACTACCAGGGCCCTCCCCTGAAGCTCGGGGGGTATCAGGGTTTGGCTGGTGACATCGCCGTAGCCAAGGTCTTCCGCCAGCGCCAGGTCTATTATGCTATCAGTCTGCTCGCTATCCAGCTCCGGGCTATCGTTCATGCCACCCCCTCGCCGTTACTTAATCGCCAGCATACGCTCAACCGCCTGCTTCGCCGGCAGCCTTATCTCTTCGGGAACGGTGACTACGTTCTGCCCTAGCTCCATAGTCCGGGCCACCGTCTCCAGGGTGGTCTTCTTCATGTCGAGGCAGACCTGGCTCTTTGAGACCAGGTGGAAGGACTTCTCCGGGTTTTGCTTACGCAGCCCGTGCAGTATACCCTCCTCGGTGCCGATGATGAACTCACCGTGTGTGCTGGCCCCGACATAGCGCAGCATCTGAGAGGTGCTCAGGGCGGCGTCAGCCATGGCAACCACTTCGGGCCGACATTCGGGGTGCACCAGCACCTCGGCATCGGGGTGCAGACGCTTTGCCATCCTTATCTGCTGCGGCCGGATACGGTGGTGAACGTAACAGAAGCCGGGATAGAGCACCAGCTTCTTCTCGGTCTTGGTGGAGATGTAGTGTCCCAGGTTCTGGTCGGGAACGAAGAGGACCTCGTCGCCGGGGACCGAGGCTACCACCTCTACGCCGTTGGCTGAGGTGCAGCAGATATAGCTCTCCGCCTTGACCTCGGCCGACGAGTTGACGTAGCAGACGACCACGGCCTCCGGGTACCTCTGCCGCCATTTCCCGAGCTCGCCCGCCGAAATCATATCGGCCATGGCGCAGCCGGCACAGCCTTCGGTGAGCAGCACAGTGCGCCCCGGATTAAGGATGGCCGCCGTCTCCGCCATGAAGCGCACCCCGCAGAAGACGATTGTCTCGGCGTCAACACTGGTGCAGATGCGGGCCAGCTCCAGGGAGTCCCCGACGAAGTCGGCAATATCCTGCACCTCAGGCCGCTGGTAATTATGAGCCACAATCACCGCCCTGAGGCTCTCCTTGAGCTCGGCTATCCTGGCCCTGGTTCTTTCCAGTTCGCTGGTCGGCGCGGTCACCATATCACCACCACGTCAACTATAGTATCATTGAATGACGGCTTTTGGTATACGTAGCCCGGCGCCGGCTCGATACACCTCCAGTAACGCTCACCGACGACCGGTCTCACCCTATCGTCAGTGATGGGGTCGAAGTATACCAGCCCTTCGTCGGGCGTATCGAAGGCAACTATGGCATGACCCGAGTCGGGAAAGCGTACCTCAACCAGAGCACACCTGATGCCCTGCTGCTCGGCGTTATTGTTAACGTCGGCGGCAAAGTGAGAACATACGTACTCATCCTCAATGTATTCGTTACTGTCAGTCCTGTCTTCATCTAAAAATCCGATTGCTTCATCGAAGGTGGGGTTATGCTGGTTAAGGGAGCTGGTCTCAATAGCCGCGAGTCTGGCCTGGGCATCGGTAAGCTCCGCCTCGATATCCACGAGGCTTTCCCTGGTTAACTCAAGCTCTACTGTCGCCTCCTCAAGATGACCCTCCGTCTCCTCCAGTTCAGAGTCCAGGGTCACCACCTTGTCCCGGGTAACGGCCAGTTCCTCCTGGCTGGCTTCGAGCACCGTCTGCGCGGTGGTAAGCTCTGCCTCAGCCGAGGCCAGAGCGCTCCGGGTAAGCTGCCAGTTAATCACAGAGTAGCCGATACCAACCGCCAGTAACACCACCAGCACCACAGCCTTATTACTCATCCCCTACCCCCTGTCAACGTAATCACGGGGCCAGGCCAAAGGGCCTGCCCACCCCCCTGTACCTTCGGTAGCACCGCCGGGCTCACACCTTGCCCACAATGCTGCTTTTAGCCACCCTTATGGTAGCCCCCGACTCCACCTTCAAGATGACGCTGTCCTCGCTGACACTATCAACCTGACCGTAGATGCCCCCGGCGGTAATTACCCGGTCGCCGCCTCTCAGTTGACCGACCAACTCCTCATGCTCCCGCTGCCTTTTACGCTGCGGTCTAATCATAAAGAAATAGAAGAGGAGGCCTATCACCACCAGGAATACGATAATATAGATTATACTGGTATCCATTTTCCCTCCTTAACTCTTATAGCTATGACTTCAAGCTGCCCTGTAGTGCCCAGGGGCTTGTCGTCTCCAGGCGTATCTTCATCAGCTGCCCCAGGCAATCCTCGGCGCTGGGGAAAAAGACCAGTTTCCCGCCGCGCGTCCGGCCATACCACTTATCCCCCTTCCTACCCTCCACCAGAACCTCGACCGTGCTCCCCGAAAGCTGCCGGTTAATCTCGGTGGCTATCTCCTGCTGCAGGCTCTCAACTATCCTCAGCCGCCGCTTCTTCTCCGCCAGGGGTATGTTATCCGCCAGCTTGCGGGCGGCCATTGTCCCCGGTCTCGGTGAGTAGGCCGCTACGTGGACTTTATCAAACCTCAGTGCCGAGAGCAAGTCGCAAGTCTCCTGAAACTGGTCCTCGCTCTCCGAGGGAAAGCCGACGATGACATCCGTACTCAGGGCTATCCCCGGTACCTTACTGCGTACCTCGCTAACCAGCTCCCGGTAGCGCTCCACGGTATAGCCGCGCCTCATTGCTTTAAGGACTGGGTTACTGCCCGACTGGACGGGGAGGCTTATTTCTTCGCAGACCTTGTCCCGCTGGGCCACCCTTTCCACGAGACGGGGGCTCATATCCTTGGGGTGATTGGTCAGGAAGCGGATGCGGGCCAGCCCCGCCACGCTATCCAGCTCGTCGAGGAGGTTCGCCAGGTCCGGGCCCTGCGGCAGGTCATGGCCGTATGAGTCCACATTCTGCCCCAGCAGGGTCACCTCACGGGCGCCACGGCGAACCAACTCCCTTACCTCGGTAACTATGTCCTCAGGCGGACGGCTCTTCTCCCGGCCGCGGCGATAGGGGACGATACAGTAGCTACAGAAGTTATTACAGCCCTGAATTATGGGTACGAAGGTAGCCGGCGACGGGTGCTCGGGTGTTACCGGCCCCGGCTCAGCGGGCCCTATCCAGGCGGGATACTCGCCGGGTCTGAAAAAGTAGTCAACCTGGGGAAAGCGCTCCCTGAGCCGCTTAATCCTGGAATCCACCAGACAGCCGGTGACCGCCAGGGTTACCCCGGAGGATGCCTGTTTTATCGACTTCAGAGCCCCGAGCTTGGCGATAACCCTATCCTCGGCGCTCTGGCGCACGACACAGCTATTGAGCACGATTAGCTCAGCCTCAGCGGCGGTGGCGGCTGCACGGTAGCTGCGCTTCTCCAGGTAGCTACCGAGACGCTCCGATTCGGCCTTATTCATCTGACAACCGATAGTCCAGATATGGTACTTGGACACTTTAGCCACCGTGTAATAAAACTTATGCCCCTCTCAGGGGCATTCTTTATCTGGCGGAGGGAGTGGGATTCGAACCCACGACCCCAGTTTCCCAGGGTAAGCGCTTAGCAGGCGCCCGCACTAGGCCACTATGCGATCCCTCCTGTTAACAATGGAAATCACTAAGACTCCGCTTGTTTACATTCTATCATACCCGCCCCTGTTTTTATAAGCAACTACCTAACACATATGAGACAGGGGTGGAGTCAATGATGGTTGGGGATTGGGGCAGAGAGGAAAACCTGGGGTTATGCTACCGGGAAGCCCGAGGCTGCCATCCGGTCTAAATGAAGCCGTTACGCAGCGCCAGGGCCACCGAGTGAGCCCTATCGCTGGCGTGCAGTTTACGCAGGATAGAGCCAACGTGGCACTTGACGGTCTGCTCGCTTATGCCGAAGATATAGGCGATGTTCTTATTCGTCTTCCCGCAGGCAATAAGGTCGAGGGTCTCCTTCTCCCTTTTGGTAAGGGTCTGCTTCTCCTGGTGGTATTCATCCGGCCATACCGGCTCGATAGCTTCATATCTATGGTCGGCGCCGCTTCCATCACCGCCCAGGCAACCGAGTAAACTGCCCAGTTCGTCGTCTTTACCCGCGTACGCCTCAGACGCGGTCTTTTCAGCTCCGGCATCTTCCCGGCAGTCCGAACTCTGGATTATCACGGTGACCCTGTCACTAGGGTAATGCCGGGCAATGGCACTACATAACCTGAGTATCCGCTGCACCGTGAACCTGAAATCTAGGGAGGGCTCTTTTAGAGACGTGTCTTCGGCGGGTTCGCGGTCACTAACCCGTATCTGCTGAACAGTAACCACCATCTCCACACTCCAATGCGGCCTACCTGATAATCACCGTGCCGCCAACATCACTGCTCTTAAGCAATACCAACTCTAAGTCATATTAACTTATCTAACATTATTTTAAGTGACCATACGGCCTAGGGGAAGGTTTTGTCTTCTAGAACAATCTTCCATGAGGAATCCGACGGGCGGTAGGCTTCGGAGACAGCTCAGAAGGTAACGCCGGCTAGAGCCGGACAAACCATGGAGCGGGAGACGGGACTCGAACCCGCGACAACCTGCTTGGAAGGCAGGGACT
>CAZXVG010000040.1:0-8365 GCA_964644205.1 uncultured Dehalococcoidales bacterium
CCCACCATCCCCGAGATTACACAACCTAAACTTGGCCCCTGATTACCCGGTGCTACCGGCGGGTTTCCAGCAGCCGTTTGAGCTTGTAGTCAGGCTCGGCATTAAAGCATATCCCGGGAAGACCTAACCTATGAGGGGTTTGGGTCACAGAATCAGCATGGCGTCGCCGAAGCTGTAGAAGCGGTAGCCCTCGTTTACGGCTTCGCGGTAGGCCCGGCTGATTAAGCCTTTTCCGGCAAAGGCGGTAACCAGCATGAGCAGGGTGGAGCGGGGCAGATGAAAGTTGGTAATCAGGCCGTCCGCTATCCGGAAGCGGTGTCCCGGCAGGATGAACAGGCTTACCCAGCCGTCGAACGGCTCGAGGTGGAGCGGGTCTGAGGCCTGGGCCGCCGCCTCGACCAGCCTTGCCGTGGTCGTGCCCACGCAGATGATGCGCCGCCCTTCTCTCTTCGCCTGGGATAGCAGGCGGGCCGTCTCTTCGCTTATCAGCCCCAGCTCCCGGTGTATCGGGTGCTTGAGGGGGTCTTCCTCCCGGACCGGGAGAAAGGTGTCCAGCCCGACGTGCAGGGTGGTAAAGAGGCAGCTTACCCCCTTGGCCTCTATCCGGCTGAGTAGCTCCGGGGTGAAGTGCAGCCCGGCGGTGGGTGCCGCCACGCTGCCCGAGGCGCTGGCGTAGACCGTCTGGTAGCGCTCCGGGTCTTTTATCGGGGCGTGGATGTAGGGCGGTAGCGGTATGCTGCCCAGCTGCGGGAGACGGCTTTCGTCGGAGAAGCTTACTACCCGCCGGCCCCCGTCCTTTACGGCTACCACCTCGGCGCTTAACTTGACCTCCGGCTCGTCCGTTAGCTCCAGACGGCTGCCGACCCTGGTGCGGCGCGCCGGTCTTACCAGCGTCTCCCAGAGATTGGGGGCCAGCCGTCTCAGGAGCAGGAGCTCAAGCTTACCGCCGGTGTCGGCCTTGCGCCCTCTGAGGCGGGCCGGAATGACCCGGCTGTCGTTAAAGACCAGGACGTCTCCCCTAGCCAGGTAGTCGGTGACCTCGTAGAAGCGGCGGTGCTCAAGCGAGCCGTCGCGGCGGCTGAGAACCATGAGCCGGGCCCGGTCTCTGGGCTCGACCGGCGTCTGGGCAATAAGCTCCGGGGGCAGGGTGTAGTCGAAATCGCTCGTCTTCACAGATGGCTACCGTAAGGATATAATCCGCCGTACCGGGCCGGCTAGTGGCTATTATAGGCGTTTTAAGGCCCGGATGACAAAGCGGGGCTTTTATCTGGCGGGGTTGAAAGCAAGGGCTTAGCTGCGTAAAATAGTAGTCAGCGGGAGAGGGCGAACCGTAATGAGGAGGTGCCGAGATGGGGGCAACCGAAGAGATAGCGGCTTTCTGCTATAAGCTTAGCTACCAGAGACTTTCTCCTGAGGTCGTTGACCGGGTAAAGTACCTTGCCCTGGACTTCCTGGGGGTTAGCGCCCGGGGTTCCCGGGAGGAATCGTCCCGGGTGGTGCGTAGCTTCATCACGGATGTGGATGGCGCCGCCGGGGGCTGCGTCGTTATCGGTAGCAAGCTAAGGGCAAAGGCCCACTATGCCGCCCTGGCTAACGGCGCCGCGGCCCATTCCCTGGAGCTGGACGACGTCAGTAATGAGTCCTCGTCCCATCCCGGGGCGGCTGTCTTTCCCGCGGCACTGGCGGCTGCGGAGCTGGCGGAGGCTAACGGTGAGAAGTTGATAGAGGCGGTGGTCGCTGGTTACGAGGTCATGATTCGGCTCGGTAAGGCCCTCACTCCGGCCAGTCACTATGCCCGGGGCTTTCATCCTACGGGAACCTGTGGGGCCTTCGGGGCGGCGGCGGCCGCTTCTAAGATTCTGGGCCTCAGCCGGGGGGAGACGGTAAACGCCCTGGGTATCGCCGGCAGCCAGGCGGCGGGCTCCATGGAGTTTCTGACGGGTGGTTCCTGGGTGAAGCGGCTGCACCCGGGGTGGGCTGCCCACAGCGGTATGGTGGCCGCGCTTTTGGCCCGGAGGGGCTTTTCCGGCCCGGCTACCATCCTAGAGGGCAGGTTCGGCTTTCTCCACGCCCACTCCGATAGCCCTGAGCCCGGTAAGTTGACGGTGGGGCTGGGGGAGTCTTTCGAGGTCATGAGGGTGAGCTTAAAGCCCTATGCCTGCTGCCGCTACAAGCAGGGCCCGATTGACGGCATCCTAAAGATTATGAAGGAGAACAACCTCAGGGCGCCGGACGTGGCCGAGGTAAAGCTGGGCATACTGAAGGCCGGCTTCCCCATCGTCGTCGAGCCCCGGGAAGCGAAATACAGCCCGCGCACGGTGGTCGAGGCCCAGTTCAGTATGCCCTTCGGGGCTGCCGTAGCCATCCTCTACGGCCGGGCCTCTCTGGACGAGTACACGGAGGCGAACCTCAAGTCCCCCGAGGTCAGGGAGATGATGAAGCGCATCTCCTGCGTCTCCGACCCTGAGTTGGACAGGTTATACCCTAAGCAGTGGCCGGCCAGTGTCGAGATAGTCACCAGAGACGGGAAGAGGTTCATAGCCAGGGTCGATTACCCCAGGGGCGACCCGGAGAACCCCCTTTCTTGGGCGGAGGTGATACAGAAGTTCGAGGGGCTGGCTGCCCCCGTCTTCTCCGGGGAGGCGAGGGCCGAAATCGTGTCCCGGGTGCGCTCGCTGGAGACCGAGGCGGAGATTGGCGCTTTAAGCAGCCTGTTATCAGCCTCGTAGCTTTGGGTGAAGACTATCAGGCTATTGACATGGGGCCGAGAATGGGCTATGGTTGTTTTACTCTCGGAAGGAGGTTGACTATGCAGGCATATTGTGTTAAGTGCCGAGCCAAGAGGGAAATGAAGGACGCCAGGGCGATAACTATGAAGAATGGTAAGCCGGCGACCCAGGGTGTGTGCCCGGTGTGTGGCACCAAGATGTTCCGCATTGGCAAGGGCTAGAGTCGCACAGTCTGTTATCGTGTGCCTCTGAGACAGGACGGCGGCGCCCCGAGGTTGTGGTGTGTCCTGTCTTGTCTTGATATGCACCCGTAGCAGCCTTAGGTGACCGGGTCGGGCGGTTCCGTGCCTGGCCCGGTGGTTTCTTTTCAGTCGGCGGTGGTTAGCGTCGGCGGGCCCGGGTTCCGCTGCCTGAGGCCTGGCGGGGGGCTGATTAAGCGCCCTGCCCCATCGCCTCCAGCATCAATGCCTTGAACTCGGCGTAATCGTAGCCAAGGTAGTACATCTCGCCGGGGTATTCTCCCATTTCACATGTCTTACAGGTGGCTTCGAGGGTGTACTCCTTACCGTTAATGGTTACGATTACGTTCATGTGGTTCGGTTCCAGGGGCGGCTCTTCATCCGTGTCCACAAAGCAGATGGTAGTGCTGTAGCCGATTGCCTCCAGCAGCGAGGCCAGGAGTACGGCGTGGTCGTCGCAGTCTCCGGCCTCCCGTTGTACCGTCTGCAGGGGCTCCTGGATGTAGTCGAAGTCCAGCTCCGTAACCCGGGGGTCGTTCACGTAATTGATGGTGTCGCGGACGTACTCGAAAATTGCCGTCACCGCATCTTTATCGCTGGTGGCACCCTCGGTTATCTCGATAGCCAAATCCCTCACCGATTCCGGGTCAATCTTGTCGATGTAGGTATACACCCTGATAGCCCCCAGCAGTTCCTCGTCTTGAAGCTGGGCTAACATTTCATCAGTAACCGCGATAAACTCGGCGAAATCCATATTCCCCAGCAGCGTCTGGTCGGTGATACCGGTGGCTATCTCCTGGGCGGCGGTCATTCTGCCCCGCGCCTCGGTGAGGCTGTTGATGACTGCGTGGTAGGGCCCCCAGGTGAGCCAGTCGCCGGCTTCTATCGCCTCCAGCACGTCTATCATGTTACCTAAGCCCACCAGGACTTCGTTGGCACAGGAGATGGCCAGGCTGGTGTCCTCCGCTTCGGTCTGGCTCAGGTCCGCCTGGGGCAGGAGCGACTCCGCATCCGAAAGGTGAAGCTGAGCGTCCACCACGGCCTCGCGGGCTTCGTCGAACCTGCCGTTGTTAGTGTATACCTCTATATGGCTCAGCTCTCTCATCGCCTCTTCAAAGGAGGAGAGAATATCGCTGTACTCGGCTGGTGTCTCCGCGCCTGGCGTGGTGGTCTCCGGGGTGGTTGCCTCTGCGGCTGGGGTCGGTTCTGACTCCTGGGCCGGTTCTGTGGCCGGCGTTATCTGAATGCACCCGGCCAGGACCAGACTGGAAATTACCACCACCGTCATCAAAAGGGCCACAATCTTATTCATCTTACCTCCTCCGGGCGGAATCTCGGGAGAAATCAGAGAGGGCACGGCAACCGTCCTGCTGGTGACGGCTCCTTTGCCCCCTCGGTGTCCCCGGTTTTTACATCGGCACGATAGTTCTTTCTAGCCCGGTTTCACATCCTTGCTACCAATCTAATCCCAACTCAGGCGCTTGTCAATACCTCTAAGCGGGGGGTTGGCTACCATTCCTCCCGGGGCACTACCCTTAATTCCTCTCCGCCCTCGGGGAAGCAGCCGAACCTCGCCTCGGGCGGGGCGTCTCTCAGTATGCGCGCCTTCACCTCATGGTAGCTGCCCTGGTACTCGGGGAGCTGCTCGCCCGCCTGGTCGAATACCATGACCATGCCGTCGGTGCTTTTAATCACGGTCTTAATCACTGACTATCCTCCCTCTATGCTGGTGGTTTTCTTCTCCCTATTCATGCTAAGGCTGCGGGGTTAATCGTCCATAAAAACGGTGTTTAAGTCTCATTAAGATTTGGCCGCTGCGGGTCGTTTTGCCGGCGGGGAGCGGATTGACTAGGCGGCCCCCCTGATGCTATATTTAGTTGGCTAGAGCCTCGCAACTATGGAGATTAACTGGTTAGGTCACTCTTGTTTCCGGATTAGGGGAAGTCAGGCGGCGGTTGTTACCGACCCTTATGCCCCCGATTTAGGCTATTCCCTGGGTAAGCCCAAGGCCCGCATTGTCACCGTAAGTCACCCGCATCCGGGCCATTCCTATGTTGAGGGCGTCGGCGGCGAGCCGAAGGTGCTCAGCGGCCCCGGTGAGTACGAGATAAGCGGCATTTTGATTATCGGCATGGCTACCTTTCATGATGCCGAGGGCGGTAGTCAGCGGGGCAAGAACACCGTTTATCTTGTGGAGATAGACGAGGTAACGGTGTGTCATCTCGGCGACCTGGGGCACATGCTTACCGCCGAGCAGATTGAGGAACTGGGCAACGTTGACGTCCTGCTGGTGCCGGTCGGCGGCGTGTCCACTATTGATGCCCCCGTAGCCGCCGAGATAGCGAGACGGCTTGAGCCGAGGGTAGTGATTCCCATGCACTACAAGACCGAGGCCTTGAGCCGGGAGCTTGAGCCTGTGGGCAGGTTTCTTAAGGAGATGGGGGTGGAGCAGGTTACCTCCCAGCCCAAGCTGTCCCTTAACAAGTCGAACCTGCCCCTGAGTACCCAGGTCTACCTGCTTGACTACTGAGGCTGTGCCCTGACGGGTGCCGTTTGGCTCTGGCCCGGGCTTTTACCCCCGATAGCTTTTCCGCTTAGGGCAAACGCCGTCTCAGCCTTATTGCCAGTACCGTAACCACGACCGAGAGGCCGATTACACTGGTAATCAGGACGGCCAGCAAATAGTCCGGCCGGTGCGGGGTGGCGGGTGGGGGCGGCGTCGGGTTCCCGGGGTCAGGCTCCGCTTCCGGCGGCGGGGACGGCACTTGAGACGATGCCACCACTCCCCATGACGGGGAGGACTCCGCTCTGGTGGTGAAGACCGCTGGCTTACTCCAGTCACTGTGAGTTTCCCCAGTAACGGCTCTAACCTTCCAGTAATAATTAGTCTCATAGTCCAGGTTTATATTGCACTCCCAGGTGTTATCGGGTAGATTGTATTCGCCGACCCTGAGTATTACCGGGTCGTCGCCCGGTTCTTCCCGGAAGACGATGAGCTCGTAGCCTTCGGCTCCGGCTACGGTGCTCCACTGGAATAACGGTCTTATGTCTACCTCGATGGTGTCGTCCTCCGGGCTGATGAGCTCGGGGGCCGTAATCTCGCCCTCCGCGGCGGTGGTGAACGACCATGTTTCCGACCACCGGCTTAGGAGGGGCTTTATTACCCTTACCCGCCAGTAGTATTTGGTGGCCGGTGCAAGGTCGTCTAGTTCCTCCGAGCTGGCCCCGGTGCTGTCCTCGAATAGGGCGCTAGCGGCGTCCAGGTCGGGGTCGTCGTCAAGCTGCCACTGGTATTCCGTGGCCCCGCTCAGTGATTCCCAGTCGAGTTCAACGTCACTGACGGCGTCGCCGTCCGGGGTGCCCACCCCCTTGGCCCGGTCGTCCGGTGAGGTAAGGGTGACCGGCGCCGAAAGGCTATCGCTCAGGGTCATCAGGCTGGTATTGGTGGTGTCTATCGACCACAGGCGGCCCTCCACCAGCCACAGCTTGTTCAGCGTGGCGCCGGCCTCAAGCCCCTGGGTGACGGTCTCGAAGACCGGAGCTGATGAAGAGCCGGGGTTGAGGGAGCGCTCCAGGCCGCCGTCGGCCTTGAAGCTAGCGGCGTACAGGGTGCCCCCGGCGGAGACGGCCACCTGCCCGAACATGGCGCCCGCCGGGCTGTCTATCTCCTCCCAGGCCGTAGCGTCACCGATGGCAAGGCGGTAGATACCCTTACCCGGGGTGTCGCTGGCGGCGTAGGCGGTGCCGTGGCTGGCGGCATCGGGGTCGAAGGCAACCGCCAGCGAGCCGGTGAGGGGTGGCATGGCGGCCTCCGGGGGTAGCGGTGCGAAGGAGACACCGCGGTCGCTGGAGTGGTAGACCCAGCCGTTGATGTTCCCCACCAGGATGGTCCCGTCCGAGGCGTAGTCAGGAGACAGGGCTATTGAGCTTACCGGTTGGCCGCCGACCTCCGTCCCGCTTGTGTAGCTCTGCCCGCTGTCGGTGGTGAGGTAGATGAGACCGCTATCGCCGTCGTAGCCGGCGAGAAACAGGGTATCGTCGCCGGCCACCGCCCAGGTGTCAATGGCCCGGGGGGCGGCTCCCTGGTAGTGGAAAAGCTGCCCGTTATCGGACGACTTCCAGATTGCCGGGTGGCCGCTTTTGACCCCGGCCAGGAAGACCACCCGGCCCCCGTCGCCGTAGCCGGGGGGTAGGGAGACCATGCTCAGACTGTCGATACCGGGGAGGGCGCTTACGAATACCCTTTGCCACCCGGCGCCACCGTTTAGGCTCCGCCACAGGCTGTGCTCTCCCCCCCAGGTGAGCATAAACAGGGTCTTGTCCTGGTGGTAGTCGGGGGACGGCGCCAGGTCGAGGATGGTGCTCATCCGGGTGTCGATAAGGCCGGTCTGGTTACAGGTTAGAACAATTGACAATCAAGTTGATTATTCATATGACATCTTTGCATCTAGCTTACTTCTGTTCTAGTCCGAATTATCCAAGCAGCCAGAATACCGACACCCAAGCCGATTAGCAACGCTTGCACCAAGTATCCTAATATCCATCCTATAATTCTTCAGCACTTGGGTCTATGACTTTGGGGGATGTACATCCCCTTGGGGGAGTGTTAAGTCACGCCCGCCCTTCGGTCTAGGACTCGTATTGACACATAGTGTATAATATCTGCGAGAACGGCCTTGTATGTTCATCTCTGCGTGGAGAAAGACTGGTGGAGGTGTAAATGTGTCTCAGGTGAGAAGATTTGTCGGTGTGCTTTTCGCAATAATACTGGTATCAGCGCTGCTAGTAGGCGTGACCCCTGGCGCTCTAGCCGACCAGGATAGCGACGGAGGCAGTTATGATGTTCTTGCATTCAAGAATGGTGAGTGGCAGCTACAGGGCCGACTTAGCTTCTCTGATTATGAGACTCGCCGATTGTCACTAGATAACGGTGCCGGTCAACTCAGGATTAGGCTAACCCAGCACGGCCATGATGGTGCTTTTGTGGACTACTTGGCTTTGAAAAAAGGCACAGCTACATTCGCTCCCGCATCAGCTATAAACATCGACAGCAATGCAAGTGTCTTGACCAAGGTAATGTCCCCTGAATATGACGTTTGCGATGCCTGGAATAGCACTTTGGAAGTGGTCTGGGAGAACGCCCCCGATAATGCAACTCTAGTCATGCGGGCAATGGAAGAGGATCTAGGTGAAGGACATGGCGCCCCAATGTACTATCCCTGGCCATGTGAGCACCGCACACTGAGTTATTTACTTGTTAACAATGGTGGTATCAATGTTAACGGTGTGCTGAAAGAGTCTACGGAACCAGACTTCAGTGTATTCTGGCAGCCTTATACACCGCATCCTGATGGTTACACATATGGCTGGATACATTGTGACAATGAGTTTTTGTAC
>CAZXVG010000041.1:0-8269 GCA_964644205.1 uncultured Dehalococcoidales bacterium
TCGCATTTGTCGAAATGACGAAGGTGGCTGAGGGTCAGGCCGCCATTGCCGGCCTTAACGGGAAAATGCTGAAGGAGCGGACGCTTACCGTCAACGAGGCCCGTCCTCGTCCCGATAACAGAAGCGGCGGCGGCGGTTCCTATGGTAACCGGAGGGGTGGCGGCTTTGGTGGCGGAAGGCAGCGAAGATACTGAATCACCCGGCCGTTACATATCGGCGCCAGCTATCGCTACGGGGTGATAATGTGAATATTTACGCAGGTAACCTGTCTCTCGAAGTGACCGAAGAGGAACTTCGCCAGCAGTTCGCGACCTTTGGGGAAGTGCTATCGGTAAGCATCATGGACGATAAATACATCGGTAGCGGACAAACCAGAGGCTACGCATTTGTCGAAATGTCCTCAAAACCTGAAGGCGCGGCCGCCATTACCGGCCTCAACGGGAAAAGACTAAAGAACCGGGTGATTGAGGTTGTTGAGGCTTTACCTCTAGAGAAGGGTAGAGGGTCCTTACCTGCCGGTAAAACGATTAATCCGTTACACAAAAAAATACGACAAAGGAAATACTAAAATCAATCGAGTAATATCCGCTCACCGAGCGTTATTCGATAATTGCTAAGGAGTTTTAATGAGTTTCGAGTCCTTTCATCTCCATCCGAGCATCATGTCCGGTGTCCGGGCGCTCGGCTATGTTACCCCGACACCGATTCAGCTTGAGTCAATCCCGCCCATTTTGAAGGGGCGGGACCTCATCGGTCTGGCTCAGACCGGCACCGGTAAGACGGCCGCCTTCGTCTTGCCGGTTCTGGAGCGCCTGCTGCCGGGCCCGCGGGGCCAGGTCCGGGCGCTTGTCATCTCGCCCACGCGGGAACTAGCCGAGCAGACATGCGAGGCGGTTAACGAACTGGGCAGAAAGACCGGCCTGTGCGGAACCACCATCTATGGTGGTGTCGGTGCCAGTCAGCAGACCCAGATACTGCGCCGGGGGGTTGATATCGTGGTCGCCTGTCCCGGCCGTTTGCTCGACCACATCTGGCAGGGCACGATCGATTTGTCGCATGTGGAGGTGCTGATTATTGATGAGGCAGACCGGATGTTCGACATGGGCTTTCTCCCCGACATCCGGAATATCCTGAAGTGCCTCATGAGACAGCGGCAGACGCTGCTTTTCTCGGCTACCATGCCTAACGATATCCGGCGTCTGGTGCGGGAAGTCCTGAGCGACCCGGTCACGGTGCAGGTTGACCGAGCGGTACCGGCGACCACGGTGGCGCACACCCTGTATCCGGTGAAACAGCATCTGAAGACGGCGCTGCTAAGAGACCTGTTACGCGAGACCGAAACGGAGTCGGTGCTTATTTTCACCCGAACCAAGCACCGCGCCAAGCGGGTCGCCGAGCAGTTGCAGAGGTCCGGCTTCAGGGCCGCTTCACTGCAGGGTAACCTGTCTCAGTACCAGCGGCAGGCGGCGCTTGACGGCTTCCGCTCCGGCTCGATAAAGATGCTGGTGGCCACGGATATCGCCGCTCGCGGTATCGATGTGCTGCGTATCTCGCACGTTGTTAACTACGACATGCCCGATACCACGGATGCCTACACTCACCGCATCGGCCGTACGGGTCGAATCGGCAAGACCGGCGATGCCTTCACCTTCGTGACCGGCGAAGATACCGCTATGGTGCGGGCTCTTGAGCAGCTTCTCAGCGCTAAGCTGGAACGCCGCCGATTGCCCAGCTTCGACTATGATGTATCTAAGGAGACAGCGACCCCTCTACCCTCGCGCCAATCACGGCGGTCAGGTCCCTATCAAAACAGGCGAAGTCGCAATAATTAGCTAAAGATCTTTTCGCTACCCGCCATAACACCAAATCGAGTTACGTACAATCTAAACCTTGACAACATCATTAACCACCGCTACAATATCGCACGTCTGTAAGCATATGTTTCTTTCTACAAGTAGCACGCAGGAGCGAGACAACTTATCGTCATTAGGACACTGTAAGGAGACATTGAGAATGGGAAGAACAGCTTATCGGGGATCCAAGATGAAACGGACACCGGCCAAAGATAAGGGGCGCTTGCTTTTGGGGGTAAAATCCGTGCCTGAGAGCCCGCCGGCCAGGCGTGAGCCCCGGTTGCCTGCGTGTGAAGCAAGCGCTCTAACCACTGAGCTAACCGCCCCGAATCGTACCTATTTTAGCCCCCAAGACGAGCCTTGTAAAGATAGACTCCAAACCGATACAGCCTGAGAAGGCCGTGACCGACTACGGCTCAGGCTGTATCAAGGGGGCGGCCCACTCGATACCCAGCTCTCCCAGCTTAGCCGCTGAGGGCACGCCCTGAGGCCAGTCCATCATCTGGTAGTAGGTCGCCACCGCCTTGCGGAAGGTCTCCTCATCGGGGGCCACCCCCTGAAGCGGCCCCGAATCCTGGGGGGTGAAAAAGCGCCGGGGAAGGGTATCGTCGGCGCTGGTAAAGCCCTCTCTGAGGTTAAAGCACTGCGCCAGATTGGCCGCCCGCTCCCCCACCTGCATCAGCTCCGCAACGCTGGTATCCCAGCCGGTAACGGCGTTAACCAGCCGGGACAGCCTCTCCAGCCCCACCAGACCGTAGAACATGACGAAAAAGCAGCAGACGGCGCTGTTCAGAAAGTGAATCCACATGGTATTAGCCTTGAGCAGCCGTATCTTGGCGGGGGACAGGTCATCAACCGGCAGGGGCTCGGTAATGCCCAGGACCTTCATCTCCTGGAGCAGGGGCCCAGGCTTAGCGAAGTTGCTATCGTGCATATTGTGAACATGGTCGGGACCGGTCGGGGACACGGCGTAGCCGACGCCGAGGCCCTGCTTCCAGCGCGGCTCGTGCATCGCCATCTCCATGCCCCTGACATGGAGGGCGAGCTCCTCAGCCCCGGCCCCTATCTTTCTGGCGGCCCGGGCCACCCCCTCAGCCAGTAAGTCCCCCAGACCTTCGCGGCGGGAAATCTGCTCAATCATGCGGAGCATAGCCGGCCCGTTCCCAAAACGCAGCTCAAGGCCCCCGGTATCGCTCTTAGTCAAGAGACCCCGCTCAAAGCACTCCATGGCAAAGCCGATGACGCCACCGCAGGATATGCTGTCCACGCCGTAGGCCGCGGTGAGCTCGTTACCCTTGGCAATAATCTCCAGGTTATCCAGGCCGCAGTTGGAACCGATAGCGGCAATGGTCTCGTATTCGGGGCCCCCGTAGCGCGGGTCAACGGCGTAGGGCTCGTCCACCTTGACCTCCCGCTTGCAGTGTACCGGGCAGGCAAAACAGCTCCGCCTCTTCACCAGGATGGTGCCCGCCATGGTCTGCCCGCTTATCCTGTCCGCCCCCGCGAGGTAGCCCAGCTGGAAATTGCGGGTGGGCAGGCCCCCCGCCTCGTTCAGACCGGGAATAACCCGGGAGGTGCCGAACTCCTGGAGCGCCTTGGTGGCTACGGGGACGTTATCCCTAATCCAGCGGCCAATCTCCTTAGCCGCCTCCGGCTCGGCCAGGGACAGGCGCCCTCGCCCCCGGCAGGCAATCGCCTTCAGGTTCTTGGAACCCATGACCGCCCCCATCCCGGTCCTGCCGGCAAAGGCATCCAGGTCATTGGAGATGCAGGCAAAGCGCACCTGCTTTTCGCCGGCGGGCCCAATCTGAGCCACCTTGACCCCCGAGTCAGCCAGCTCACTGCGGATAGCCTGCTCGCACTCCAGCGTCTTCAGGCCCCAGAGGTGCCGGGCATCCCTAATCTCGACGCTACCGTCCCTTATGAAAAGATAGACCGGCCCTTCCGCCTTACCCTCAACGATTATGGCATCAAAGCCGGCCATTTTGAGCTCGGCCCCCCAGTAGCCCCCGGCCTCAGCCTCGCCAAAGCCTCCGCTGAGCGGCGACTTACCGCCCACGCTGTGACGGCCGCAGCCGCCCACGGGGACTCCGGTCAGGGGGCCGGCGGCAAAGATGAGCTTATTCTCCGGGCCGAGGGGGTCAGCGCCCGCCGGCACCTCCTTGAGCAGAAAGTAGCCGACAAAGCCCTCGCCACCGAAATAACGCCGGTAGAAACCATCCGCGGGCTCCTCCGTAGTCCAGTCCCCGCGAGATAGATTGACCCTCAGAATCCTGCCGGTATACCCGTAGGGCACAGCTTACCTCCGAAAATACATCTAAAACAGCAAATTAAAGGCGGCTTCCCGGTCACAGGACAAGCTCGTTAAGGGCCGCGGCCACGCCGCCGTGCTCGACATCACGGGTGACATAATCGGCAACCGCCTTGGCGCCGCTGGTGGCGTTACCCATGGCAATAGCCAGGCCGGCCGAAGACAGAAGCGAGATATCGTTATTGCCGTCCCCGATGGCGACAGTCTCGGCCGGGGTTATTCCCAGATGGGCGGTGAGCACCTCCAGACCCCTCCCCTTGGACACCCCGGGGGCCAGCACATTGATGAAATCAATCCCGGGATAGCTCGGGGTGGTCACCCAGGAAAAGCAGAGGTGGTCGTCGAACTCAAGGTGGAAACGCCTGGCCCGGGCAACCTCCTCGGGGGAGGTAGCCACCAGCCCGGCCTTAATGATTACCTCCCGCTCACAGATTTCGTCCAGGCTGGTTATGGTAGGCGAGATGCCGAAGAAATCACGGTGCACCACCGCCGACCAGGTCTCCCGCTCGACAAAATATTGGGTCGCCGAGTAGAAGTCAATGCCTATCTCATGAGTGTGGGCAAACTCCACCGCCCGCTTAAGTACGGCCCTGTCAAGCCCCCGGGCGTAGATCTCTTTCTGGTAAGCGGGGCCGTATACCAGGGCCCCGTCGCAGAAGATGTGATAGCCGTCCAGACCCAGCTCATCAAGAACCCGGACACAAGACTGAACGGCACGGCCGGTGGACAGCGAAACCGTTATCCCCAAATCGCAAACCCGGGCCAAAGCCTCCCTGTCCTCAGCCAGGATGCTGCCGTCCCTGCCCACCAGGGTGCCGTCGATATCCACCACCAGAAGTTTATATGCGCTACCGGTCAATCTGCCTCCTTAAAGCTGCCGATGCGCCCGCCGCTAACAAACCTGCTATAATAAGGCGTACCTCTAGTGTCAGCGCTGTCTCCGCCGCCAGGTAATCCGGCGAGCACAAAGGAAGGGTTTACAAACATGCCCTGGGAATATTATAATGCATATCACTACCAAAGACCAAACAAAACCAACACCCTTCGAAGACAAACCGCAACGCCCTTTCAAACTGAGGAGACCCATCTTTATGGAGCCTGATATCAGAGAGCAACTCGACGATATCCTGTCACACTACCAGGGGGACGCTAGCGAGCTCATCCCTATCCTGCAGGCAGCTCAGGAGAGGTTCGGCTACCTCCCCGAAGAGGTAATGGCCGGGATTGCCCGGTTCCTCAAGCTGGCGCCCAGCGCCATTTACGGAGTGGGCACCTTCTACGCCCAGTTCAAGCTTAACCCCACCGGGAAGAGAATCATCAAGGTATGCCGCGGCACCGCCTGCCACGTGAGGGGGGCCGACCGCATCCTCCAGGAGATAGAAAGGAAACTGGGCATAAGACCGGGGGAGACGACCAGCGACCGGGAGTACTCCCTGGAAACCATCGCCTGCTTCGGCTCCTGCGCCCTGGCCCCGGTTATGGTGGTCGACAAGGACGTTTACGGCCGCATGACGCCGCCCAAGGCGGCACAGATTCTAACGGACAATAAACAGGCTTCTGGAAGGTAATGGCAGACTTCGACGAAATACGGAATCGGGCAGTCTCAGAATGGGAAGCACTGAAGAAAAGCGACCGGCCGAGCATCTCCGTCGGCGCGGCCACCTGTGGCCGGGCCGCCGGCGCCGGCGCGGTGCTGGAGGCCATCAGCGAGGCGCTCAAGCGTCATAAGATTACAGCCAGCATCACCCAGGTCGGCTGTATCGGGCTGTGCTACGCCGAGCCGCTGGTCGACATTTTGAAGCCGGGGCGGCCCCGCATTCACTACGGCAACCTCACCCCGGAGCTGGCGGGCAGGCTGGTTATCGACTACCTCCAGAAGGACGACCCCCACCCCGAGCTGGCCCTGGGCACCAGCGGCGAGGGGACGATAGCCGGTATCCCCAGGCTCTACGAGCTACCGGTGCTTAAGCCCCAGGTAAGAATCGCCCTGCGTAACTGCGGGCTCATCGACCCGGAGAACATGAACCACTATATCGCCCGGGGCGGCTATCTCGGCCTGGCCAGGGCACTAGAGATGACCCCGGAAGCGGTAATCAGCGAGGTTCAGGAATCGGGGCTGCGCGGCCGGGGCGGGGCCGGTTTTCCCACCGGCCGCAAGTGGGAGTTCGCCCGCCGGGCCCAGGGCGCCCCGAAGTATATCATCTGTAACGCCGACGAAGGCGACCCCGGCGCCTTCATGGATAGGTCGCTCTTAGAGGGCGACCCCCACGCCGTTCTGGAAGGAATACTCATCGGGGCCTATGCCATCGGGGCCGGTGAAGGCTATATCTATATCCGGGCGGAGTACCCCCTGGCTATCGAGCGGCTCAAGGTCGCCCTTAGCCAGATGGCCGACTACGGCCTAATCGGGGACAATATCCTGGGCTCCGGCTTCAGCTTCCATCTCAAGATTAAGGAGGGGGCCGGCGCCTTTGTCTGCGGCGAGGAGACAGCCATGATTGCCTCCATCGAGGGAAAGCGCGGCCTGCCCCGCAGCCGCCCCCCCTTCCCCGCTAACTCCGGTCTCTGGGGGAAACCGACCAACATCAACAACGTGGAGACCTGGGCTAACGTCTCGGCAATCTTAGAGAAGGGCGCCGAGTGGTTTGCCGGCTACGGCACCGAGAAGAGCAGGGGCACCAAGACCTTTGCCCTGGCTGGTAAGATAAACCGTACCGGGCTTATCGAGGTGCCCATGGGTATCACCCTTGAGGAAATAATCTACGGCATCGGGGGCGGCATCCCCGACGGCAAGCGCTTCAAGGCCGTCCAGACCGGCGGCCCCTCCGGGGGCTGCCTGCCGGAAAGCCTGCTCGGGCTGCCGGTTGACTATGATTCGCTGACCCAGGCCGGCTCCATCATGGGCTCCGGGGGCATGATTGTCCTCGACGAGGATAACTGCATCGTGGACACCGCCCGCTACTTTCTCTCCTTCACCCAGGCCGAGTCCTGCGGCAAGTGCGTCCCATGCCGTCTGGGCACCAAGCAGATGCTTAACATACTGGAGGGTATCACCGGCGGCCAGGGGAAGCCGGAGGACATCGACCTGCTCCAGAGGCTGAGTAGCTCGGTCAAGTCCGGCTCTCTCTGCGCCCTGGGCGGGACGGCGCCCAACCCGGTGCTGACCACGCTACGCTACTTCCGGGACGAATACGAGGAGCATATCGCCGAGAAGAGGTGCCGGGCGCGGGTCTGCCCCGCCCTGACCAGCTACTATATCCTGCCCGATAAGTGCCAGGGGTGTCTCATCTGCCTCCGTAACTGCCCCGCCGAGGCGATATCCGGCGGCAAGAGAATGGTGCACGTCATTGACCAGAGTAAGTGCGAGAAGTGCGGGGTCTGCCTTGAGGTCTGCCCGCCGCGCTTCAGCGCCGTAGCCAAGGTCTCGGGAGAGGAGATAGCCACCCCCGCGGAACCGGTGCCGGTAGCGGCAGCGAAACCGGATAAGGACACGGATGGTAAATGAACCAAGCGCCGCATAAGATTACCCTGAACATCAACGGCCAGACGGTCAGCGCCGAGAAGGGGATGACGGTTCTGGAGGCTGCCCAGGCAGCCGGTATCTACATCCCCACCCTGTGCGCCGACCCCGACCTGGAACCGTACGGCGGCTGCCGCCTCTGCGTCGTGGAGATAGAGGGCATGCGCGGGCTACCCACCGCCTGCACCACCCCGGCCACCGAGGGCATGGTGGTTCATACCGAGACCCCGGCCGTAAACGAGGTCAGGACTGCGGTTACCGAGCTCTTAATCGCCGACCACCCGGCGGACTGCCTCACCTGCCCCCAGAACCAGCAGTGCGAACTGCAGAAGGTAGCCGCCTATCTGGGGATTACCGAGCTAAAGCTGCCGAAGACAGACCGGGTGTTTCCGGTTGACGAGAGTAACCCCTTCTTCAATCTCGACCGGAACCGGTGTATCCTCTGCGCCCGCTGCACCCGCACCTGCAACGAGATAACCTGCGTCGGGGCCATCGAGCTTGCCTACCGCGGCTACGAAGCCAAGGTAGCCACCTTCGGCGATAAGCCGCTCATGGACTCCATCTGCCAGTCCTGCGGCGAGTGCG
>CAZXVG010000042.1:0-8213 GCA_964644205.1 uncultured Dehalococcoidales bacterium
GCTTTACCCCGGGAGCGGCGTAATTGAAGGTAAAGTCAGCGGCCAGAATCTCATCCGTTGCCGTCGAACTTGCCTTCTGCCAGACCTCGTCCATCCAGCGCCGAGCCATCTTCTTGGTCTCTTCTGTCGACATTTTTTAACCTCCTTACCTCACCAGCATTCATAGATTTCAGGAATCTACTAACCCCTGCCGTCACCTTCTTAAAGAGGCTCGTCAACCCAGAAACTAGAGCATAACCAGACAACCGATAGATATTCCTCTAATAATGTAATGGTGGACCTTGGCCTAACCAGCGATTTCAGCCGCAACTCCGTCCTCCTGCCCACCTTCGCCAAGAACCTAAGCGGCAAAATAGCCCGACGGGAATACCAAGGTAGCTACCTCGGGATATCCCGCCGGGCATAACCTACTTGCCGGCGAGGCCGCTATTTAACGACGACACTGAGGGTGAACGTCTGAGCTCCTTGCTCACCGCCCTCCCAGGGCCGGCTGTATGCCATCGATATGGTGCTCGTGCCCTTCTTCAGTGCCTTGAAGACCCAGACCTCTTCACCGGGGGCACCGACCAAGCCGCTATCCTCCGGAGCATTATAGGTATTGCTCTGCTTCTCCAGCACACTCTGGTCACTGATTGACGTTAGCTCCCACTGGAAGCCGGTGGTGGCATTGGACTCCAGGGTCACCGTCAAGGTACCACCAACCGCGATTTCCACCTCGCTCCCGTCATCTGACCCGTCGGCAGATACCGCACTCGGGGCCGTCGAGCCGCCTGTGGAGCAGCCACAGAGACAGAGTAAGGCAATACTGATAACACTGATTAGGACTAACCACTTCCTTTTCACCTTTAATATCCTCCTGATCTCCTTTTAATTATCTACCACGCTATCGAAAGCAGGGCTAGAGGTCTCGCTGTACCCTACCTCTGAGACATAAACCACCTCCAGCCCGCCTGGCTCTTATGTTATTCCATCAAGCCTCCTTTTCATTCCAGTAGTCCTCCGACGAAGTTCAGGGTAAAGGTTATCGTACCGCCGGAGGAGAGCTGCTGTGATGGGTTCGGAGTAATGTTGTATAAAGTGTACCCATCGGGGCCGCCGGAGTTATAGCTCAAGGTATAGCTTCCAGACGGGCAGCCGCTAAAGGAATCGGGGACCGAGCCGCTGGAATCCACGTATGGCCCCGCCAAGGTATAGCTGACGTCGCCTTGCCAAGGCGCTCCATTTACAGTGGCATTAACGATAACCGTACCGGTAGCCTGGGAGTGGAAATTCAGGGTATAGGTTATCATGCCACCGGCAGGTAGGGTCTGTGTCGGCGACGGCGAGATGCCCATCAGTGATGCCCCAATCGGGCCGCCGGAACGATAGGTGAGGGTGTAGCTTCCCTGAGGCAGACCAGTGAAGGTATCGGGCATCGTGGTGCTGGAGTCCGACGTTGGCCCGCTGATGCCGTAGTTGATGGTGCCGGAGCCGACGGCAGTTTCCCAGGTCTTACCATCAAGGAGCGCGTTAACCATTATGGTGCCGGTCGCATTCGAGTGGAAAACCAGGTTAAAGGTTATCTGCTGACCGTCACCTACCGACAAGGTCGGCGACGGCGAGATACGAGACAGGGTAGCCCCGGCGGGGCCGCCCGACTGATAGGTCACGGTGTAGCTTCCGGCCGGCACGTTACCCAGCGTCTGCGGCACCCGGTTGTCGGTGTCTGAGTACGGCCCGTCTATGTAGTATCTAACGGACCCCGACCAGGCCTGACCGTCCAGCGTGGCGAGAACCTTTACCGAGCTGGTAGCCTTCGAGCTGAAGTTCAGGGTGAAGGTCGTGGTGCTGTTAGCCGAGGTCGTTTGCGTTGGCTGCGGGGTAATACTGGTAAGTGTCGCCCCGGACGGACCGCCGTAGTTATAGACCAAGGTATAGGTTCCAACCGGCAAATTAGTAAAGGTATAGGGAGTCGAGTTGTAGGAGTCGGTATACGGCCCGCTTATAGTATAGTTGACCTGCCCGTTCCACCTTGAGCCATCCAGGGTCGTCTGAACCTTGATGGCGCTGGTATTCTCCGAGGTGAAGTTAAGGGTAAAGGTGGTGGTATGACCGGCGGTCACAGTCTGGGTGGGCTGTGGGGTGATACTGGTCAGGCTGGCCCCCGCCGGGCCGCCAGAATTATAGCTCAAGGTATAGGTTCCGCCGGGTACGTTGCTGAATGTCTCGGATACCGAAGACCCGGTATAAGACTGCGCCCCGGTTATGCCATAGTTAACACTTCCTGTCCAGGAAGACCCGTCAACGGTGGCCACGACCTTGATTGCGGTAACCGCCTGTGTCGTAAAGTTCAAGGTAAAGGTTACCGAACCTCCATCGGCCAGCGTCTGGGTTGAGTTCGGGGAAATATCGGACAGGGTGGCTCCTGAGGGGCCTCCCGAGCTATAGCCCAAGGTATAACTCCCCACAGGTACATTGCTGAAGCTCTGGTCCACCGAAGAGCCGGAGTAGTTCTGCGGGCCGCTTACGGTGTAGTCAACGGACCCCGTCCAGGGGGCACCATCAAGGTTGGCTTTAACCATGACAGTACCAGTCTGCGGCTGCGGTGGAGAGGACCCCGGCGTCTGGAAAACCCAGGCGCTCGTCCAGCCGGATATCTGACTACCCTTAGTGGCATCTACCCTCCAGTAATAGGTCTGCCCCTCGCTAAGCTTACCCTCCGGTAAGGTATAACTGGGGCTGCCCAGGCCTGATTCGTCCAGTATCAAATCCTGGAAGCTGCTCTCGCTCGACACCTGAAGTCGGAACGAGGCATCGGCATAATTACAGTTCCACGACAATATCGGTGTTAGCGATGAGACCGTAGTGCCGTTCGCTGGCGACTCCAGACTCACCTCCACCGCCAACTGCCCGCCGCAGCCGGACAAAGCGAGCAGGCCTACCAGCAGAAACGCCAGATACCTCATATGCTTTCTCATGTTACTACCTCCTGCATTTTTCAAGCGCCATACTACATAGTGGTATAATATAAATATAGGCCTTCCCATACCCGGGAGGTCGTCTTCTACTCCATCATATCCCGCTTTTCATCCATAATAAGCCGGGGTAACCTCTCTACCGGCGCCGGTAGCCGGTCCACCTCCCAGACCAGTGCCGATACCGTAATGGCCTCCGTACGGAAGGCTGCTAGCCCCGGAAGCTCTGCAAACACGCCTGATGGCACCCGTTACGCCAATGCGCATTGTCACCCGTCCACAAAAAGACAACTTGTATCTATCATATCACATAAAAACTAAGTTTTATATAGTTTATATGATGTATTAGGAGATGATGCTATCACCTTTGTTACCAGTTGTCAACCCTCTTTTCGAGCCACACCCACCTTCTAATTCTCCTTCAGGCCGGCACGTTAAATCACCCAATTGGGGGAGCAAAATAGTGACAACTGGCAAAACATGGGGAAAACCACCAGAAAGAAAGGCCCGCTATCCCGCAAGCACTCCCTCCGGTCATTACCCCGTCAGTATCAAAGGCTCAGCGACTCCTAACGAGTTGGTACCTCTGCACGAGAAACTTATCGATGTCACTCCGTTTGAATCTTCGGTCGCCGCGGGTGCCGACACGATAGGCTTTCAGCATTCCCTGGTTACTCCAGCGCCGTACCGTATTGATGTGCACATTAAGAAAAGTGGCTACCTCTTTGGCCGTCAGCATAGTATTCATATGGTTAGTGACCTCGTTAATTTTAGAACCAATCGTTGCCTGAGACTGTCTGTTGAGTCGCTGCCTCATGGCAATCTGCCTTACCCGCTCGCGGCTGATACCTAATCTACGAGCGATTTCGGCATAGCTTATTTCCCTTTCTCCACTACCAGCACTAGTCATGGTCTCCAGCCTGTACCTGTTATCATTAGGGCTAAAACCCCCGCCCACTGCGCATATCTCTTCAGAGCTGATGCTGCTGCTTAGGGTCATTTTGGTGCTGCTCACACCTGGCAATACTCTTTAAGATGGTCACCATGCCAATGATGGCCCGCTGTAATTCAACCGGTTCCTGTGCCAATATCCCGGCGACGTAAGGGTCAATCTTCCCGGGATACATCTCCCGGTCTACTGCCGCAGTAGCCGGCGGCGGCAGGTATTCAGCAAATATGAAGAGTTCCTCCTCGCGAATGCCCAGGGGGCCGGCGATTTTACGTAGAATCCGGGCCGCCGGGAAACGCTCCCCCCGCTCTACGCGACCAAGGTGTGAAACGGATACCCCTGATAATTCGCTTAATTCCCGAAGCGTTAATCCTTTCATCAGTCTCTGCCGCTTGATCATCCCGCCGAGGCTATTCTCAGCCACGTCCCCACCGGCTAAATTATCTCGCCGCTTCCCATCTTTCACACTACCTGTCTTCCTTTCCTGCTCCTGCCCAAAAAGCTATATCATGCGCTAATGCTGTACCCCCACTGCTACGACCGCAGACTCCCCCGTCAGTACCGGAGATGATTATGTCAAGCCAATATTAGCGGAGCCTCTTTCGTTAGTCCAGGTGACTGAAAAGCCCCGGCAGCCAAGAAGCGATATGGTGATTTTAAGAAAGTAAGAGCCACTCACCACAGCCTATCGCCTCAACCGCCAATGATTCTGCTGTTAACCAGATTGAGCACTATCTGGGCAATAACTCCCCTAAACCCCCGTTCAAGCCAATAATCATCAGACAAGACCCTATCTCATAAAGAGTCTTAAGCGCTAACTTTACGTACCCGAGCCTCTGGCCAGGGCCTTTCGGAATGGTTTCCCTCAACCCCAATCCACCCTTCGCGGATGGCTAAAGCCACAGCGTGAGCCCGATGACTGGCATTCAGCTTACGAAGGACGGAACTGATATGGCTCTTGACCGTTTGCTCGCTAATCTGCAGAATGCCACCTATCTGCTTGTTCGTTTTGCCCTGCGCGATGAAGTCGAGAATCTGTTTTTCCCGGTAGGTAATCGGGGCTATCACGGCGTGTGCCGGTTTTATCATCAGCGCCTTGCCCCGGAACTCCTTGGCCAAACGGTCGGCAGCCTCCGGGATAGTGGCCACCAGGTCGTCTATCGGGTATTCACCGTGAAAGACCTCCCTTATCGTCGCCACCAGGTCTTCAACCGTGGTGTTTTTGTTAAGGTAGGCCATGGCGCCACTCTTGAGAGCCTCAAACAGTTCCTCGACACTGGGGTTGGGGGTCAGGAATACCACGCTCGTGTTTCGGAAACGATGCGCTATCTTTTTACCCAGCCTCAGGCCGCGAAGCGACGGATAATCAATATCGAGCAGAACCACATCCGGCGCTTCAGCCTCGATTACCGCCGCCAGGTCCTGGTCGGGTTCGCAGTCTAATAGCTCCAGGCCGGCTTCCTGCGACAGGGCCTGACGCAGGCCCTCCCGAGAAAAGACCTGTTTGTCGACTATCATTACCTTCACCCGGTTCATGCCTGGGCCACGGTCAGCCCTGCCCGCCGACCCAGCCTCCAGGCTTTCGGCTGCGTTATACTCGGGCAAGCTACCCATATCCCCCCCTCTCTAGAAAGTCGTCAAGCTTCTCCTTCTTCTCCTCAGCCAAAGAGGGACAGCGACCGCAACGGCACACGCCGCTATGATGCCGCCAATCAGCCACCAGTTGGAGCCCGGCGCCGGTGTCTCGGAAGGGCCCTGGGGTTGAGCTGTGGACGGACTCGTCGGGGAGGCCGGGGATTCCGCTGGTGCCGTCGATGCTGCCACGGTAAAGGAGCTGTTGAGACCGTTAACCTCCACCGAGTAAGTACCGGGCTCGTCCCTGGCTGTGGTGAAGGTGACCGCCGCATATTCGCCGCCGGCGAGGTTCACCTCTTTGGTCTCTTCAGACACCCCGTCTATCATAAGGGTAACAAGATAGGTGCCCGTCTCCTCGCCAGTATTAAGCACCCTAACACTGATGCTGACCGAGCCACCGATATTAGCCGTCTCGGGAGATATGCTCAGAGAATCAACGGAAAAGGCGGCTGACGCCAGCGATGCGCCGGATGCCGTCGGCCCGGTAACCACGAACAAGGCTTCCTCGCCACCCAGCTCAACTAAATAGTCTCCCGCCTCTTCCGTGCTTATGACGAAACTCACCGTCTTTTCTTCCCCGGGGGCCAGGACGACGTTCTTCCTTGCCTTCTCGACACCATCAATCTTCAGGATGGCGGTATAGGTACCCTCAGTGCCGCCCGAGTTGGTCACCTCGGCCTCAATGGTTACCGTGTCTCCCACCTCAACCTGTAATGGTGACACATCCAGGCTAACCACTATAAAGCTGGCTGGTAGGGACGCTGGTGCCTCGGCGACACTCAGGTTGAGCTCGGTCAAGCCACCGCCCTGGAACGTATAGGTCTCGTCGGCCCGACTGCCGTTAATGTAGAATTCGATGACGTCGCCGTCACTGACGTCCGCCCCCTGCACATAGAGCCGGGGGTTACTGACACTGCCGTACTGGCCGGCTACGGCGCAGGCAACCGGATTACCGGCAATGCCGGTCTCGATATTATCGCCACGCGCCTCAATAACAGTGCCCGCCGGCGCCGGCTGGCCGCCTATGCTCACGCTGCCATAGAACATGTGAGGCAGCAGTGGTGGTTGCGCCATGGCCGGCGTTACCAGGCTGAATACTAAAGCAATGGGGAGGCAAATACTTGCCACAATAGCTTTGTGTTTTAGTAGATTCTTCTTCATGATAAGCCTACTCAACTGATGAGGGGACAACCGTTAGCTGCCCCCTCATCACAACCTTCAGTCTTTCTTTGTCACGGTACGGTGCACGAGCCGGTCATCGTCCCGGCGGCATCTGGGAATATGAAGTACGCCTTGTAGGGATTGACCTCGTGCTCACCCCAACCCCAGAGTCCGTAGTAGGTGGCTGACCAGGCTGCCTGGTCGCCCCAGCCGGGGCTGACCACTCGGCTGGCGCTGACGCCGGCCATAAAGTCATCAACCCACATATCCGGGGCAACGCCATCAACACGACCGGGGGCCGGCCCAACCAGGCTCCACTGGCTGGCCCTGACTGCCAGGGTCGGGGGAAGCATAGGTGAGCTGCCCGGTGTCCACGCAGCCCAAGGCCAACCATCGACATCAAGCTCCAGGTCGTCCACAGTCTGGTTGATGATGACAAATCCCACCAGCGGGGTTACGGTAGTACTCTGGTTCACAGCAACCCATCGACCACGGTCAAGACGGTAGCCAATCCATTGGACTCCGTAGGTTCCCGGAATGATGTCTCCCAAGGTCGAAGCCAGATAGGCCGGTGTGGAGAGGGTGTTCGGGCCTGGCTCTAGGACATACTCTCCCGGCACTCTGAAGTTAGCCGTCACCATCTTGTCGTCGTCCATGGTAACATCGACTACCGGGTTAGTGCCGGTAGCGTCACCAGTCCAGTTAACGAACTCAAACCCCTCATTAGCCTCGGCCGTTAGTGTCACCACCGTGTCCTCGGCATAGTCCTGGGTGCAGTCGCCGGGGCAGTCGATGCCACCATCGGTGACCGTGCCACCCCCCGCGGGGTCGATAGCTACGTCCAGGGTATAGGTCTCACCACTCCAGGCTGCCAGGTCTACTTCCTGGTTCTGCCAGCCGAAGACAGGCGCTGCCGGGTCGGAGACAGCCGGGAAGCCATCCACCGTAAAGGTAAAGACCTCACCGTGTTCCGCCTCGTCTCCCCAAATCTGTACCGGTCCGTATTCCCCGGCAATAATCACCTCGGTGGTATCCATGAGGACACCGCCCAGGTATATCCCAATCTCAGTACCTACCGGGGCGTCGACGTCATCAAGCTCCACATCACCGTAGACCGCCATCGGATGCTCAATCGCCAGGGCCGGCGCGGCCAGCGCCACCGTCAATACCCCCACCAGAAGCAGGCCTGCCAGCAATCCGAACCGGGGTATCTTAGTTCTACCGATTTTCATGCCTTCCTCCTTTACTAAGCTGCCAACCGCCAGCTAGGGCCGGGATAAACCCGGCCCTAGCTAGTTAAGACGTGTCACGGTAACGGGGTTAATTCGATAGTCCAGCAGCACTCGCCACTGACAAGAACCGTGTAGTTAGCTACCGTGCCTCCTTTGAGAACCAGCAGGTCACCACCAACGCCCGGTATCCAGAAAATCCAGTCGGCAAGAATGTCGTCGTAGTACCAAACACCCTGAATCTCCTCGGGAATGCTTACCAGGGGGATGTCTGCCAGTACTACT
>CAZXVG010000043.1:0-8101 GCA_964644205.1 uncultured Dehalococcoidales bacterium
TCAAACGGTAGGTAATCCTACCCCGATTCAAATCATAAGGGGAGAGCTCGACCAGTACCCTGTCCCCCGGTAATATTCTGATGTAATGTAGCCTTATCTTTCCCGAAATATGCGCCAGCACCTGATGACCATTGGGCAGCTCCACGCGAAACATGGCGTTAGGCAGCGGTTCCACCACCGTCCCCTCAACCTCAATTGCCTCTTTCTTGGGCATAACCCACCCCTCTATACAACCGTAAGTATCTCCGCCCCGTCATCGGTAATGGCCACGGTATCCTCAAAATGGGCCGCCAGACTCCCGTCTACGGTAAGCACCGTCCAGTGGTTGCCGTCAAGCCGCGTCCGCCAGTCACCGATGCTCACCATCGGCTCCAGCGCCAGGGTCATGCCCCGCCTCAAGAGCGGCCCGGTTCCCGCCAGTCCGAAATTAGGTATCTGCGGTTCTTCGTGCATCTCGCGGCCGATGCCGTGCCCCGTATACTCACGAATAACGCCGTAGCCCCTCGACTCGGCATACTGCTGAATGGCCGCCGAGATATCCCCCAGCCTGGCCCCAGCACGGGCCTTATCCACCCCGGCCTGCAAAGCCCCCCGGGTAGTCTCTACCAGCCGCTCCGCCTCAGGGCTAATCTCGCCGATACCTACCGTGAGCGCGGCGTCACCCTGAAAACCATCGACGATAGCCCCCAGGTCAAGGGACACGATGTCTCCCTCGGCCAGGACCCGCTCCCCGGGGATGCCGTGCACTATCTCGTCATTTACGGAGACGCAGAGATTGGCCGGGAAACCACGGTAGCCTTTAAACGACGGCTTCGCTCCCAGCTTCTCAAGCTCTCGGCCGGCGACAGCGTCCAGCTCCCCGGTCTTCATGCCGGCTTTAAGCTCTTTAGCCAGTATCCTGAGCACCAGAGCCACCGCCCGGCCGGCCTTCCGCATGGCCGCAATCTCACGTTCCGACTTAATGATAATACTCATGCCGCCTCGATACCTCGCTTCAGGGCCGCGATTACCCTCACGCCCACGGCCGCCGGCCCCCCCTCTCCATCGACCTCTATCAGCTTACCCTCCCGGGCGTAATAGTCAATAAGGGGCGCCGTCTCCCGGTTATATACCGCCAGCCGCTTTTTAATCGTCTCGACATTATCATCAGGGCGCTGGTAAAGCTCGCCGCCGCACTTATCACAACTGCCCTCAACCCGGGGCGGGGACTCGGTAGCGTGATACGGCGTCTGACAGTTCCGGCAAATCAAGCGTCCTCCCAGGCGCCTCAGGACCTCCTCCTCGGAGACCCTGATATATACCACCCAGTCGATAGAGCTGCCCTGGCTGCTCAAGGCACTATCCAAGGCCTCCGCCTGTTTCAGGTTCCGGGGAAAGCCGTCAAGAACCGCCCCGGTCTTGCAGTCCGGCGCCTTAAGCCGCTCCAGGACCATGCTCACCGTCAGCTCATCGGGAACCAGCTTTCCTGCCTCCATATAGGACCTGACCTTTTGCGCCAGGTCTGTCCCCTGCTCCAGCGCCTGACGAAACAGGTCTCCGGAAGCAACGTGGGCCAGCTTCAAGCTCTGCGCCACATAGGCTGCCTGCGTTCCCTTGCCAGCTCCGGGCGGCCCCAGAAGAATAATATACACCAACCTCTCCTATTTATAAAGTCTAAACTCTTCGATTACTCTATAAAACCCTCTTAAGAGTTATGCCCCGCGACCAATTTATAAAATCTTTTAAAGCTATGCCCCACAACCATTTTATAAAAACTTATAGCCAGTTATGCCCCGCGACCAAGTTATAAAATCTTATAAAGCTATGCCCCACGACTACTTTATAAAGCCTTCGTAGCGGCGCATTAACAGTTGGGCTTCTATCTGTTTCATGGTATCCAGCACCACCCCGACCACGATAATCAGGCCCATACTGGAGAGCTCAATTACCTGGATATGGGTTATATTCTGGGCGATAAAGGGCACGATACCCACCACCGCCAGGAAGAGGGCCCCCGCCCAGGTAATACGTTTAATAACCTGGTTGAGGTACTCTGAGGTGTGTCTACCCGGCCTGATACCCGGGATAAAACCGCCCTGGCGCTGCAATGTCCCCGGCAGGTCCTGCTGCTGAAAGATTATCATGGTATAGAAGAAGGCAAAGGCCATGGTCAGCACGAAGAACAGGCCCCAATACAGGCCTCCCTGGGAGTTAAACAGGTTCTGCACCGTATTGGCGAAGTTGGGGTCGGCCCCTGCCGGCGCTGCAAAGTAGCTGGCAATCATACCGGGGAACATAACGATTGACATGGCAAAGATAAGCGGTATCATACCGGCGGTATTCACCCGCAGCGGGATATGGGTCGAGCCCGCCTGACGGTACATACGTCCCCCCCGGAAAACACTCTTGGCGTACTGCACCGGAATCCGCCGGTGCGCCTCGGTAAAGACGACTATGGCCACAATGGCCGCCAGGACTATGATAAAGTAACCGGCTACCCCGATGCCCTGCCCCTGCTGTACCGCCAGAGAGCTCTGTCCGATAAGCTGGGGGAACTTGGTCACGATACCTCCGAAGATGATTATTGATATTCCGTTACCGATACCGTTCTCGGTAATCAGTTCACCCAGCCAGACCAGGAACATGGTACCGGCTATCATGGAAACGACCATAGTGGCGATGACCCCGGGCGCGCTGCTGGCCAGCACCGGTGGGTCAGCCCGCTGCAGGATTACAATCTGGGCGTACCCCTGAAGACCCGCCAGAGGCACCGTGAGCCAGTGGGTTATCTGATTAATCCGGTCCCGTCCGGCCTCTCCCTCCTGGGACAGGGCATGGAGGCGGGGGATAACCGGGGTAAGAAGCATCATAATGATGGAGGCGGTAATATAGGGGTAGACCCCCATGGCGGCCACGCTGAACTGCCTCATGGCGCCGCCGCTGAAGAGGTCGAGCATACCCAGTATCGGCATGTTCGCAAAGAGCTGCTGCATGGCAGCCGCGTCCACCCCGGGCAGGGGCACGTGGGCCACGAAGCGGAATATCACCAGCATGCCGACGGTAAAGAGGATGCGATGCCTCAAGTCGGGCAGCCGGAAGGCGTCCAACATTGCCTGCAAGAGTCGCGGTCTGGTTGACCTTCCTCCCTGCCCCGGACGTCTGGTCCTCGGTTGCGGCGCCAGCGCCGGGTCAGCTTGACTCTGCCGCATGTCCCATCTCCTCCACGGTGCCCCCCGCCGCCTCAATCTTGGCCTTAGCGGCAGCGGAGAACCTGTTTGCCTTTACTGACAGGGGATGACCGAGGTCTCCCCGCGCCAGAATCTTAATCGGGTGTCTTAGCGACTTCACCACCCCGGCCTCAACCAGGCTGTCCGGAGTGACCTCGCTCCCCGCCTCAAACCGGTTGAGCTCCTCGATATTAACCAGGCTGTACTCCGTCTTGAAGATATTGGTAAAGCCACGCTTACGCGGCAGCCGCTTAATCAGGGGCAGCTGCCCCCCCTCGAAGCCACGCTTCCTGCTGAAGCCGGAGCGGGACTTCTGTCCCTTGACGCCCCGTCCGCAGTAGGTGCCGTGACCGCTGCCATCGCCGCGACCTACCCGCTTCCGGTTCTTTTTCGAGCCATTGGCGGGAGATATTTCGTCCTGCCTCACGAGCCTGCTACCTCCACCTTTACCAGATGCTTCACCTTATTAATCATCCCCCTGACCGAGGCGCAGTCGTCATGAGTAACCCTCTGGTTCAAGCGATGCAGACCAAGGGCCTTCAGGGTCTCTTTCTGAGTCCGTTCGTAGCCGATACTGCTCTTAACCCAAACGATACTAAGTCTAGTCATGACTCGCTACCTCCCCGGCCTCCGGGACCGGCTTCGGCTTACGCTTCGCCAGCACCTCCTTGGGGTCTCTAAGCTGCCGGAGGGCCAGCATGGTGGCCTTGGCCATATTAACCCGGTTAGAACTGCCCAGCGACTTGGCGAGCACGTCCTTGACACCCGCCGCCTCCATGACCATGCGGATACTGCTCCCGGCGATAATACCCGTCCCCGGCGCCGCCGGCCTCAATAGTACCCTGGCAGCACCGAGCTTAACCGTTATCTCGTGAGGAATGGTGGCCCTTACCAGCGGCACCCTGACCAGGTTCTTCTTGGCAACGGCACTGGCCTTGTTGATGGCCGCCGGCACCTCGTTAGCCTTACCCTGACCGATGCCGACATGGCCGCTGCCATCGCCGGTCACCACCAGGGCGCTGAAGCTGAGGCGCTTACCCCCCTTCATCACCTTGGAGACACGGTTAAGGTAAATCAGCTTGTCGCTGAGCGTTAGCTCATCGGGGTCTATCCTGCTTACCGAATCCGCCACCTGGCTAAGTACCACCTTTCCTAAAAGTGCAGCCCTTCCTGCCTGGCTGCCTCGGCCAGAGCCTTGACGCGGCCGTGATAGTCGCAGCCGCCGCGGTCGAAGACTACCTGCTTTATCCCTTTACTCAAGGCCCGCTTGGCCACCAGAGAACCGACCAGCTCCGCCCGGGCCGTCTTGGCCTTACCGTTAAGCTCACCCCTCACCTCAGCCTCCAGGGTCGAAGCACAGACCAGGGTCTGCCCCTTCGTGTCGTCAACGACCTGAGCATAGATGTGGTTCAGACTGCGAAAGACGCAGAGGCGGGGACGGTCGGTAGTCCCCCTTACCCGGTCTCTCACCCGTTTATGTCTTATCCGTCTTAGTGCCTTCGGCGTAAGCTTACCCAATTATTACCCTCTCTACTTTCCGCTCTGCTTACCCTTACCCGGCTTCAGGCGAACCGTCTCGCCGAGGTAGCGGATACCCTTGCCCTTATAGGCATCGGGAGGGCGAATCGCCCTGATTTCGGCCGCCATTTCACCGACCGCCTCTTTGTCAATGCCGCTTACCTTGATGCGGTTTGCCCCCTCGACATCCAGGGAGACCCCGGGCAAGGGAATCACCTCCACCGGGTGGGAAAAACCGATACGAAAGACGAGGTTCTCCCCCTTCTTCTCGGCACGGTAACCGACACCGACAATCTCCAGGCTCTTCTCAAAGCCCCGGCTCACCCCGGTCACCATGTTAGCCACCAGGGTCCGGGTAAGCCCGTGCTGGGAACGGTGCTCCTTAGCGTCGCTGGGCCGCGATACCGTCAGGGTATCACCGCTCAGGGCGAAGGACATATCCGGGCTCAAGCTCCGGGAGAGCTTTCCCTTGGGCCCGGTCACCGTGACCCGGCTATCCTTAATCTCGACTGCCACCCCCGGTGGCACCGCTATCGGCATCCGCCCCACTCTGGACATCTACACTAACCTCGATATTGATAATGATTTAACTTGCCAAACCATGCTAACCCCGACCAGCTACCAGACGCGGCAGACGAGCTCGCCGCCGATGCCTTCTCGCCAGGCCTGCCGTCCCGTCATAACCCCCCTGGGCGTCGATACTATGGCGATACCCAGACCGCCGTAGACGCGGGGGATTTCCTTACGCCCGGTGTATACCCTCAGCCCGGGCCGGCTTATCCTCTCCAGACCGGAGATAACCGCCCGGTTATTCTCATCATACCTGAGATGAATCCTGATGACCCGGTGAGTCTTACCCTTGACTACCTCATAGTCACTAATGAAACCCTCAGCCTTAAGCACCCTGGCGATAGCCAGCTTAATCTTGGAGGCCGGTATGAGCACCGAGTCGTGCCGCGCCATAATGGCGTTGCGTATCCGAGTTAGCATATCCGCTATTGGGTCAGAAACGGTCACCGATAACCCCCTGAGTTAAATTATTCCTCTCCAACCAGAACCGGCATCTTAAGCCCACCGCCATATCTCTCCTACCAGCTCGATTTTCTCACCCCCGGAATCTGGCCATCCAGAGCCAGCTTACGGAAACAGATACGACACAGGCCAAAGCGCCGCATATAAGCCCGGGGCCGGCCGCACAGGAGACAACGATTATACCGCTGTACCCGATGCCGGGGCGGCCGCTGCGACTTTATAACCAACGCCTTCTTCGCCATAATAACTCCTAACCCTTGGCAAAAGGCATACCCAGTAGCTCAAGCAGGTGTCTGCCTTCCTCGTCCGTCTTCGCCGTAGTGATAATGGAAACCTCAAGCCCGCGCGTTTTGTCTATCTTATCGTAGTCCACCTCGGGGAAGCCTATCTGCTCCCTGAGTCCGAGGGTATAGTTACCCCGCCCGTCAAAGGCGTCCCGGGAGACCCCCTGGAACTCCCGCTGACGCGGCAGGACGGCATTCAGCAGCTTGTCCAAGAAGTCGTACATGCGCGCCCCGCGCAGGGTAACCTTAAGCCCGATGGGCATCCCCGTCCGCAAACGGAAAGAGGCAATGGACTTCTTGGCCCGGGTAACTACCGGGTGCTGCCCCGAGATAGCCGCCAGGTCGCCTTCCGCCGCTTCCAGGGCTTTGGCGTTCTGAATCGCCTCCCCCAGGCCGATGCCCAGCACCAGCTTCTCCAGGCGCGGCACCTGCATCACATTACGGTATCCATATTGCTTCATCAGGCCGGGAACGACCTCTTTGTGATACTTTTCCTTGAGCCGCGACATCTAATCAATCACCTCTCGACAGGAACGGCAGATGCGAACCATGCGGCCGTCCTCCAGCTTATGAAAGCCGACCCGGGTGGGACGGTTACAGCGGCTGCAGAGCAGCATGACGTTGGAGATATGAATCGGCGATTCACGCTCGATTATGCCGGTCTGCCGCGCCTGGCCGGTGGGACGGGCATGCTTCTTGATGAAGTTAACCCCCTCGACCAGCAGTCGCTCGCTCCTGGGATAGGCAAAGCGCACCTTACCCTTTTTGCCCCTGTCCTTACCCGCAATGACCAGTACGGTATCATTCTTTCTGATTTTCACAACCACTCCTCACTGAGAGCCACACTCCCCGGCACCGGCTCACAATACCTCCGGGGCCAGCGATATTATCTTGGTATAATTCTTCTCCCTCAGTTCCCGGGCCACCGGCCCGAATATCCGGGTGCCCCTGGGGTTATTCTTGTCGGTGAGAATCACGGCGGCATTTTCGTCAAACCGGATAGAAGAGCCGTCGGGACGCCGGTACGGCTGGACCGTACGCACGACAACCGCCCGCACCACGTCCCCCTTCTTCACCATGGCCCCGGGGATGGCCCTCTTAACCGAGGCCACAATGAGGTCGCCCACCCGGGCATACTTCTTGCGGCTGCCCAGTATGTTGATGCACATCAGCTGCCGGGCCCCGGTATTATCGGCTACTTTAAGTCTGGTGTAAGATTGAATCATGCTGAGCTGTCCTCGGCTGAGCCCAAGCCTATCTCCTTGGGCTGGAGCTCCACCACGTCTCCCTTGGTTATTATCTCGCCAACCCGCCAGCGCTTGTGCTTCGACAGAGGGCGCGTTTCTATAATCCTGACCACGTCCCCCGGCCCGCACTCGTTGTTTTCATCATGGGCCTTAAACTTGACCCGCTTCTTAATGGTCTTCTTATACAGCGCATGGCGTTTCGGCATCTCCACGAGCACCACCACCGTCTTGTCCATGCTGCTGCTCACCACGCGGCCAACCTTGATTTTGTGCTTACTCTCCATAATTATTAAGCCTGCCTTATACCCAGCTCCCTCTCTCTAAGTGTCGTCTCGATGCGAGCAATCTTCTTCTTCAGCCTGAGAATCTCCCGGTGGTTAGTCAGCTGCTTGGTAGCCAGACGAAGGCGAACGTCGAAGAGCTCCTCGTGAGCCGACTCCAGCTGCTTTCTCAGTTCATCATCACCGAGCGCCCTGACTTCATCGATTTTCACTTTCCGTCTCGCCCCCTACCTGCGGCATCACCACTCAGGCCCGCCCCGATATCCTTAGCCACGAACTCAGTACTTATGGGCAGCTTATACGAAGCCAGCCGCATAGCCCCCCTGGCTACCTCCTCACCGACCCCCCCCATCTCGAACAGAATCCTGCCCGGCTTGACCACGGCCACCCAGTGGTCCACCGCGCCCTTGCCGGAACCCATACGCGTCTCCGCCGGCTTGGCGGTAACCGGCTTATCCGGGAAGATGCGTATCCATATCTTACCGCCACGGCGGACATAACGCGTCATCGCCCGCCGGGCTGCCTCAATCTGA
>CAZXVG010000044.1:0-7992 GCA_964644205.1 uncultured Dehalococcoidales bacterium
TCTCCACCGCCTGGCTGCGGGAGACAATCACCTCTTTTCTCTTGGCCAGCGCCGTCAGAGCGAGCAGCACCGCCGAGGCATTGTTATTGACCACCAGGGCAGCTTCGGCCCCGGTCAGCCGGCAGAGGAGCTTCTCAATATGGCTCTGGCGAGAGCCGTGCCGGCCGCTGGCTAGCTCGAACTCCAGGTTACAGTAGCCGCCGCTAACGGCCTCCATGGCCGCCCTGGTCTCCTCGCTCAAGGGGGCGCGTCCCAGATTAGTATGCAGGATGACCCCGGTGGCATTAATCACCGGACGCAGGCTGGGCCTGGTCAGGGCATCTGCCTCGGCGCAGATAGCCTCTACCAGCTCCTCAATCGAGGGACAGGGGCCGCCGCCGGCCAGGGACAGGCGCTCCTCCTTAAGACGGCTGCGCACCAGGCTAACGATGAGCTGACGCGGCAAACCCTCCTGAAGACGGCTGAGCCGCGCTTCAGAGAGCAGCTTATCGACACTGGGTAGTCCCCGAAATCCGCTTTCCATTCGCTTAAGGCTATTTTAATATATCCCGAGGGGTTTTCAAAGCCCGTCGTCCCAAGCCGTTGCCCGCCGGAAGCGGGAATGCTAAAATAGCGGGGTAAGCCCGGGAGCTAGACCTCCCGGCGGCACAGGAGGAATATGGAAAAGAGGGTAAACCCACGCCTCACGGAGAGCGTGCGCGGGGCTGGCTGAGCTTCCAAGATGGGTCCGGGAGACCTCAACAAAGCGATATGCGACCTGCCCCAGATGACCGACCCCAACCTGGTTCGGGGTCTGGCCAGTCCCGATGATGCCGGGGTCTACAAGATAAGCGACGAGCTGGCTATTATCCAGACGATTGATTTCTTCACGCCCATCGTCGACGACCCCTACACCTTCGGGCAGATTGCCGTGGCCAACGCCCTGAGCGACGTCTACGCCATGGGCGGTAAGCCGCTCACGGCCATGAACGTGGTCTGCTTTCCGGTAAAGTCAATGGACATTTCGGTCCTGAAGACGATACTCCGGGGCGGCGTGGACAAGATACTCGAGGCCGGGGCGCTCCTGGTCGGGGGGCACAGCATCGAGGACGACGAGCTGAAATACGGGCTTTCGGTGACCGGCACCGTGCACCCGGGTCGCCTGGTAACCAACTCCGGGGCCAGGGCCGGGGACAGGCTGATACTGACCAAACCGCTGGGAACCGGCATCATCAGCACGGTGGTAAAGGCGGATATGGCCGATGCGGAGACCGCCGCCAGGGTAGCCGACTCCATGGCCACCCTGAACAAAAAGGCCTCCGAGCTCATGCAGGAAGCCGGGGTTCACGCCGCCACCGACATCACCGGCTTCGGGCTTATCGGCCACGTTACCCAGATGGCGGTAAACAGCCGGGTAGGTATCACCATCTTTTCGGATTCGGTGCCCGTCTTTCCCGAAGCCGCCGGTTTCGCCGAGCAGGGCCTGTGTCCCGCCGGGCTGCACCGCAACCGGGAGTTCTACTCCCCCTCGGTCACCATCGACGATAAGGTGTCACCCGCCATTCAGGACATCCTCTTCGACCCGCAGACCTCGGGGGGGCTGCTCATCTCGCTGGCCCCCGGCAAAGCGAGACCGCTGCTTGAAAAGCTGATACAGGCGGGCGTCACCGAGGCGGCCATCATCGGCGAGGTCACCCGCCAGCCGGAGGGAAGGGTTACCGTGAGGTAATGCTTAACGGTGACCTTCCAGGTCACCCTGCGGCTAGCTGCCTCCTCAGCCGGGGCTCCTCGCCCGGAGGGTTATCTCAGCACTGGTCTCGCCGCCCCTAGTGTCAACCACGCTGACCGTAATCGTGACGTAATCGCCGCAGCTATCAAGGGGAGTGTCCCAGATAACGTTCGGGCCCTCTCCTACAATTTCACCGTCGGTCGCCGACCAGAAGTAGCTTATAACATCGCCGTCCGGGTCAGAGGCAACACAGCTGATATCGGTGCTCTGACCGAGGAATACCACCGTATCGGTCGCCGTCAGGCTCTCAATCACCGGGGAATGGTTGACCGCCACCTCCAGGGTCAGCTGTCCCAAAGCCGGAGCGCCCTTGCCGTCGCTTACCGTCACTCTAATGGTATAGGTGCCCAGCTCTAGCGGTGCTTCCCAGGCGACAACCGGACCGGCCCCGTAGAAGGTGCCCCCGGTCGCCGACCAGGCGTAGGACAGGTCATCCCCGTCGTCGTCCACAGCCAGGCACTCGATAACCACGAACTCGCCGCGATTGGCCCGGGGCCGTTTGGCGCTCAGGCTTTTGATAACCGGAGGCGTGTTAGCGACGACCTCCAGACTGAGCTCCATCTCGGTCTCAGCCCCGCCGTTGTCAACCACCATGACGCCAACCTGACAGGTGCCCGGGGTGTCGGGGGCCGTCCAGCTAACCTCCGGCCCGTCCCCGGAGATGTCACCGCCGGTTGCCGACCAGACATAGCTTAAGTCGTCCCCGTCCGGGTCGCAGGCAATAGCCCGAAGCGAGTAGCTCTGCGACACGTAGAGACTGTCATCCCCTACCTCCAGGCTAACGATAACCGGGCCCTTATTGGACAGAGCACAGCCGCCGCTAAGGAGCAGAACCAGGGTAAGCCCCACCAATCCGAGCCGCCATGATAGCTTAAAAAGAGACGATTTCACTAGTATCCTCCATATCCGGGATGAAGACGGGGGTCATCTCCGGGGAACTGTCAACAGGTAACAGTTACGCCTGATTACTCTATAATAAGCTGACTAATCTTGTCAAGAATTCCCCACCATATTTGACAACAAGCGTCTCATGGCATATATTTATTAGCATAGCAGTAATAAATACCCACGACAATTTTTAGCCATGAATATCTCCACCAGAGGACGCTACGCACTGCGGGCCATGCTCGACCTGGCTCTTCAATCGGGTGACGACCCGACCATGGTCAAGGATATCTCGCGCCGACAGGAGATATCAGACTGCTACCTTGAGCAGCTATTCAGCCGCCTTAAGATAGTCGGTCTGGTAAGGAGCACCCGCGGCCCCCGGGGGGGCTTTACCCTAGCCAAGCCGCCGTCGCAGATAAGACTGAGCGAGATTATGCAGGCCATGGAGGGGTCAACGGCGCCCGTAGAGTGCGTTGACAACGCCCGCTTCTGTTCCCGCGCCGACTTCTGCACCACCCGTAAGGTATGGATAGAGATGAAAAAGGTGATGGACGACGTGCTGGAATCAACCACGCTTAAGGACCTGGTGAAACAGGTGGCCGAGAGCAAAGTCGAGGTATTCGAGGCTTAAATCACAGGAAAAGATGGGCATGAAAAGGGGAATTCTGAATATCACCTGGCTGTGGCTGGTGCTGGCCCTGGTGATACCGGCTATGACGGTAATGTTATTTACCGCCAAGCCAGCCTACGGCTGAGGGTGCAGCAGTACGGCGTCGGGGCCGACGCCACAGGACATTACCGTAGATCGCACCCCGGAGGACGGCGGCGAGATTGAGATAACCACTCCGGATGGCGATGCCGATATCCCGTGCTCCTACCCCGGCACCATCACCGTGGATGAAGGCGACGAGATCATGCTGGAAGCGATTCCCGCCGAAGGCTATCACTTCGCCGGCTGGGAGGGAGAGCCAACCATTAGGCGGAACCCGGCCGAGATAGAGGTCATCAGAAATATAGAAATCACCGCCGTCTTCGAGCTCGACTTTATCGAATACGCCTCCGGGGACGGGCTGCTTAACGTCAGCATCTCTACGGAGGCCACCGCCTTGGACGGAGGCCGTGACCCGCTGACCAACATCGAGTTTACGGTAGTCAGCAACCCGCCGCTCCCCCATCAGGGCAGCGTTGTCGAACCAGCCTACGACCTGGAACCCAGCGGGGCCACCTTCGACCCGCCGGCTATCCTGACCTGGGCCTACAATGCGGAGGCTATTCCGGAGGGGGTAGCCGAAGAGGACCTGATTATCGCCTACTACCACGAAAGCTGGAAAGAGTGGATAGAGCTGGAGGAAACGGAGGTTAACCCGGAACAGGGCATTATTACCGCCCCCATCACTCACCTGACCACCTTCGCTGTGCTGGCCCCGCCGACCACCCCACCACCGGAGCTACCGGCACAAGAGACCAACTTCACCGCCACTGACTTCGTCATCTCGCCCCAAATAGCAAGCCCCGGGGAAGAGATTACCATCAGCGTTCTGGTAACCAACGAGGGCGAGACCGAGGAGACCCAGAGCCTGACCCTCAAGGTAAACGGGGTCGTTTCCCGGACCGAGGAGTTAACCCTGGGACCCGGCGCTTTTACCACGGCAACCTTTACCGTCTCTAGAAACGAAGCGGGCACCTACCTGGTGGAACTCCTCAACGAGAGCGGTGAGTTTACCGTGGAAGAAGAGATTAATAACCCGACACCCCCCCCATCATCAACCCTGGAAACGCCATCTTCAGGGGTCAACTGGGTAATCATGGCCCCGGTTCTCACCGCCGTCTTCCTGGCTATCTTCCTGCCGATATGGAGGCGGAGACGGAGAGACCACTTCGACTGGTAGTTGCCTGTGAAGCCGGCCGGCTTCGGTGCTACTTCTTCTGTCCCCAGAGGACAGACCAGGTCATACACATCTGACGGCACAGGCCGCATCCGTAGCACCGGTTCGACTGCACCACAACCTTGCTACTATCTAACTTCAAGGCACCGGAGGGACAAGCCGACACACAGAACCTCGAAGGGCAACACTTAAAGCAATAGACCTTATCCATCATCTCACTCCTTTAGCCTAAGATGCGCGCCACCTCTTCTTTGTCCGAATCCATAACATAAGGTATGCCCGAGACGTCGGTGGCCTCCCGGGTGAGAGACACCAGGTCGTCCCGGCTCAAGAGGCCGAGGTTAAACTTACGCTCGCCGGCCATAAGCTGCCTGAGCCCGGTAGCCAGGCGGTCGTAGTAGGTGTAGATACCTATCGCCGAGGGCGGTATCCTCACGAAGTCATCGCCGAAGCGCTCTTTAAGCTGCTCGGCGCCGACAAAGGTGCTCATTAAGACATCCTGATACTCGGCCCCGTCGCCATAGGTCTCTTTCATCATCCGGCCGTGGGTCTTACCGACCATGGCCGCGGTAAGGGTGGACCGCCCCATACAGACCGCCCTGACGTAGGGCGCCCCCAGGGCAATCGCCTTGAAGATATGGTCTTCCAGGGTGATACCGCCGGCGATAGCACAGACAGGGACGAATTCTCCCTTCTCATCAAGCCGCTTAAGGTACTGGTAGAGAAGGCTCTCCAGGTATACGGTGGGGATGCCCCACTCGTTCATCATGCGCCAGGGACTCATGCCGGTGCCGCCGCCGGCGCCGTCCACAGTGAGCAGGTCTACCTTGGCCTCCGAGGCGAACTTCACCGCCCGCGCCAGGTCGACCGGCCGGTAGGCCCCGGTCTTGAGGGTAACATACTTCGCCCCCGCGCTGCGCAGGTACTCCACCGTCTTCAGGAAGGACTCTTCATCCACCATGCCCAGCCGGGAGTGCCGCTCAAACTCCTTGATGCCGCCCAGCCGGTGGGCCTCCTGAACGAAGGGGTTTTCCGGGTCGGGGAGAACAATATAGCCCCGCTTCTTGAGCTGGAGCGCCCTCTCCAGGGTGGGCAGCTTCACCTCGCCGCCGATGTCCTTGGCTCCCTGCCCCCACTTAATCTCAATCCCCTCCACCCCGAGCTTGCTTACGGCATACTCCGGGACGCCGAGGCGGGTATCCTCCACGTTGGCCTGCACTAGTAGCGCCCCGTAGCCGTCATACCAGTCCTGATATACCTTGACCCGTCTCGCCAGTTCCGGAGACTTGACCACCCTACCGTTCTTGAACTCGGCATCGGGGTCCATGCCGCAGACATTCTCGCCGCAGACGAGCACGGCGCCGCAGATGGCCACCGCAATCGCCGTCCCCTCCCAGTTCACCCGGGCGATTTCGGTAGAACCCAGGGCCCCGGTGAAGAAGGGAACCCTCATCTTAATCCTTCTACCCTCGGCCCCGATTTCGGTTGACACGTCAACATTACCGAAGAGGGCTTTGTCCGGGTCCGCCTCGATACCCTCCGCCCCGACGCAGGTGCCCTGAATATTGAAGTGGGAGAAATCGACGGGGTAGTCCTTCTCCGCCCCGGCCACAATCCTGCCGAACGGCTGCGGGTAGATGACCTCACGCCCCCGGAGAGCCGACCTGCCCACCTCGCAGTAGCCGGTACAGCCATCAATACAGGTAACACACAGGCCAGAAGCCGGGGAGGGGGTTACCCTGGTCGAAGTTATGGTGGCGGCACTGGCATTTGGTTTACTGAAAGACATCTGCTAACTCCTCCTTTAAGTCTTTACTGGTATGCCCTTTTCTCTTAAATATTGCTTGGCCTGAGAAATCGAGATTTCACCGAAATGGAAAATCGAAGCGGCCAGAACCGCCGCCGCCTTACCGATAGTCACCGCTTCATATAGGTGCTCCAGCCTTCCGGCGCCCCCGGAGGCAGTCACCGGAATGCCCACTGCCTCGGCCACGGCCCGGGTCATCTCCAGGTCGTAACCCTCCCTGGTGCCGTCGGCATCCTTGCTGGTGAGCAGAATCTCACCCGCCCCCAGCTCTTCCACCCGCTTCGCCCAGTCGGTAATCTCGATGCCGGTGGACTCACGCCCGCTCTTGACCACCACCTCCAGCCGGGGTAGCCCTCCTCCCTCAGGGTTTTTACGTCCGTCAATGGCCACCACGAGCCGTTCGCTGCCGAACTCCTCGGCGGCCTCCTTTACCAGGTCAGGCCTCCCGACCGCCGCGGTGTTAACCGAAACCTTATCCACCCCCATCTCAAGCAGTACTCTCATATCATCCAGGCTGGCGATGCCGCCGCCGACGGCGAAAGGAACCGTGGTCACCTCGCGAACCTTTTTCACCCACGCTAGCCGCGTCTTCCTGTTTTCCACGGTGGCAAAGATATCGAGAAAAACGAGCTCGTCAGCCCCCTCGCGCGAGTAGGCGGCGGCCGCTTCCACCGGGTCCCGAGCGTCCCGAAGGTCGACGAACTTCACCCCTTTGACCACCCTCCCCTCCCTGACATCCAGGCAGGGGATTATCTTAACCTCTTTCATCTCAAAAGCTCCCCAAACTTGATTAGATTCTGGTAATCTATAACCGTGCTCATCGCCAGGTTCTCCGCCTCGATGCCGGCCTCTCCGGCGGCGGCCACCGGGTTCAGGCCGCCCAGGAGAATCACCCCCACCCGGTTAAGCTCCACCGGGATTTCACACACCGGTTCACTGGTAGCGCCCATGAGCAGCACCCCGTTCAGCCCGGCCTGATGCAGCCCGGCGATTACCTCTTCGGCGACCGGCCGGCACAGGGCCGGTATCTCACGAAAGTTGGCCAGCAGCTTACCGTCACCGCTCCGGGCGACCCCGGCCACCGAGGTCATCTTGGCCATGATGAAGACCTCCGACGGGTCCAGCGACGAGCCGGCGTAGTGAATCAGCTCCACAAAGCGCAGGGGCTTATGGTCCCTAAACTGCAGGATGCCGCCGAACCGGGAGTCCATGGGCACCCCGGCCTTAAGCAGGGAGCCGTTGACCACGATGCTGCACACCGTAGCTAAGGCTACCCTGCCCTGGGGAACGGTTAGCTCACCGATACTCTCTCCCTCGCGGGCGACGGCTACCAGGTCGCTGACGCACAGCCCGGCCTCAAACTCCGGAGCCATGGCAGCTAGCGCCCTGCGGAATTTCTCCCGTTTGAAAAAGGAGACATTGACCGGGACGAGACCGGTATGACGTTCCAGGTCGAAATCGGTGCGGAAGGCGAGCAGCTCAATCCGCGAGATGGCAAAACCGACCTTATCCCTCACCAGGCCACTCTTCAGCTCCTCCAGGCCCAACTCGGTAATCAGCCGGCCGTCACGCCCCACCAGCCGGGTCAGGCCGCGCTCGTCCATAAGCTTGAGGTGATACCTGACCGCCCTTTCCCCCAGCTC
>CAZXVG010000045.1:0-7839 GCA_964644205.1 uncultured Dehalococcoidales bacterium
CGGGTGCTTATCGGGGGCAACAAGACCGGGGGACACGGGGTCGGCAAGATTAACGAGCTGGGTGCGGAGATTGCCCGTGAGGACGGCGACAAGCTGATAGACGCCCTCAGGGATACCCCCCAGTTCGAGGAGACCGACGCCTTCCTGCTGATAGCCGGGGCGGCGGGGGGTACCGGCTCCGGCGCCATAGCCGCCATAACCCAGAGACTGAAGGAGCGCTACAGCGAGAAGCCGCTCTATAACCTTGTTGTCCTCCCCTTTCAGCACGAGGAGGAGACCGAGGGCCGGACTATCTACAACTCAGCTACCTGCCTCAAGTCCGCCTATCTGGTGGCGGATGCCGTTATTCTGGTTGACAACCAGCGCTACATCAGCAAGAACTACTCCATCAGGGGTAATCTGGCCAAAATCAATGCCCTGATTGCCGAGCCGTTCTACAACGTGCTCTGCGCCGGCGAGGAGACGAAGCCGGAGTTTATCGGGTCGAGAATCCTCGATGCCGGTGATATCATACAGACCCTGACCGGCTGGACGGTTATCGGCTACAGCAGGGTGACCAAGGGCCATCGTAAGAGCCCCTTTGACTTCCGGGATAAGATGGCCGAGGGCCAGAAAGGGATTCAGCTAATCAACAACGCGGTGAGCGAGCTATCGCTGCGCTGCAACCCGGCTGATGCGGGCCGGGGGCTGTACCTCATCTCGGCGCAGCACAAGGACATGAGTATGAACCTGGTTAAGGACATCGGCACCCATCTCCGGCGCATCGCCCCGGAAGCCATCATCAGGACCGGTGATTACCCCCGGGAGAAGGGGCCGCTGAGTGTAACGGTGATGCTCTCGGAACTGAGCGGGGTAAGCAAAATCATAGACTACTTCACCAAGACTATCGAGCTCATCGACCTTCTCAAGAGGAAGCGAGAGGGTGTCGAGGTCGAGCACCGAGACCTGGCCGAGTCCTTCCGGGACATCCCTTCGCTTCTCTAGCCCGGTCTCATTAGCCGGTCAGCCGCAGGAAAGCACCAGCCACCCCGGATTCGCTAGCCGGCCGCGGGAAAACACTATCTGTCTCCGAATCGTTATCCAGCCAGTTGGTCGCCGCTGGCCAGTCGCGTAGAGGTGCTGGCTATCCCCGACGGTCTAGCCGGTGGTCTTGGTATATACTCCCCACGCCTGCTCAATGGTGGCGGCGCGTTTCCTGGCTGCCTGGGCTATGGTTTCCTCGTAGCTTTTCAGGGACTGCCTGACACCTTCGTCGTAGGCGTTTTGCGCCTTAAGCTCGCTATCCTTAAAAGCCTTCTCGGCTTGCTCCTTGGCACTCTTATAGGCCTGCTCGGTCTGGGCTATCGCCTCGTCGCGGGCCTTCACCGCCTTCTCCATGGCCTCGTCACGGGTCTTCAGGGAGTGCCTGATACTACCGTCGCGGGCGTTCTTGGCCTGCTGCTCGCTCTCTTTGTAGGCTCTCTCCGCCTCCAGCTCACTCTCCCGATAGGCCTTGGCTACGTCCTTCTGAGCGTCGATGTAGGCGGCATACGCCCTCTCCGCCCGCAGCAGAATCTCACTCAGGGACGTTGCCGGTTGCTCCTGAGCCGGCTTGGTGGTAGCGGCGGCTGGCTGTTCAGCCGGCTTCGCTGCCTTCTCGGTCGGTTGCTCAACCTGTTCACGGTCTTTAGGGACTCGCTCTCTCTGATTCATCAACGGGGACCTCCTTCACTCTTGATTTTTGGTTTCGTCCTTAATTTGCCATTAACCCGAAAACGGGGCGTACGGCGTGCTTCACAGACAAATGCGGCGCGGCTTCCGGCCGGTGCTCCCGGTTACCTCAGTCGCCCTCCCCCTCTTTGGTACGCTTTTCCTTGTTGGAGGCATACATTCTGGCCAGGAAGTCAAGCCGTTTCTGCATCATTTTGCCCGTTTCTTCAACCGGCTCTTCTTCAACCGACTCCTCGGTTACCTCCGGCATCTCCGCAGTCTCTGCCTCTTCTTCCTCAGCTTCTTCCGCCTTGGCTTTGGCGGGCGGCTTAGCTTCGGCGGTTCGGCTGGCCTTTTCGACACGGCTCATGGCGGCCCTGGCCACCTCCCCGGAGATTTGCCCGGTCTCCCTGGCCCGGCCTATCGCCGACTCAAAGGCCCGGATTGACGCCTCCGCCGCCTCCTTAGCTGCTCTCCTGGCTACCTCGGCGGCCTCCTTGGCCTCCCGCTTGGCTGCCTCGGCGGCCTCCTTAGCCTCCTTACTTATCGCCTCCGCCCTGGCGATGGCCTCTCCGGATAGCCTGGTTGCTTCCTCGGCCGCCGCCTTGGCTTCCCGGCCCACTTCCTCAACCCGGTTCAGGGCCTCCTGAGACGTTGTGGTGGCTAGCTCGGCCGCTTCCCGGATTTCCTTGATGGCCTCGCTGGCTCTCTCGGCGACCTCTTTACTCACCTCGCCGGCCTTCTCGATAACCTCTTTACTCACTTCATCGGCCCTGGCTACCGCCGTCTCCGAGGCCTTGGTCATCAGCTCGACGGCCTCCCGGGCCTTCTCCCGCACCCCCTCCGCTCCGGCGATAGCCCTCTCGAAGGTCTCCTGCGCCGCCTCGACGGTCTCCTTGGACCACTTGGTGGTTTCCTCCGCCCGGTTTATGGCTCTGTTGAAGGCCTGGGTTGATGCCTCGGTATACTCGTTAAGCGACTTGCTGGCCTTTTCCGCCTTGTCTATCGCCTGATAGGACGCTTTGGTGGCCTCTGAGGCCGCCTTTCGGGCTGATTTACTTACCTCGTCCACCCGGGATATGGCTTCCCGGGACAGCCTTTTGGCTTCCTCGGCGGCCTCCTTGGAGGCGGTGCCGACCTTCTCGACGTGGTTTATCCTCTCCGTGGACTCCTTGAGCGATGACTCCGCCGTCTCCTTGACTTCCTTGACGGTGACCTCGGCCTTGAACACGGCCTCTTCCAGCGTCCTGGTTAGAACGCGGGTGGCCTCTTTGGTCGACTCGATTACTTCCTCGGCCCTGGCTATAGAGTCTTTGAACGCCTTCTCCGACGCCTCCGCATTTTCCTCGGCCTCCCTGGTTATCTTCTCAGCCTTGGCTACGGCTCTGCGGGAGGCCTTGGTTGCTTCGTCGGAGGCCTTCTTGGTTGTTTTACCTATCTCCTCGGCCTTGGCGATGGCTTCCTGGGCGGCCTTTATGGTGGCCCCGGCCGCCTCGATGGCCGATTTGCTCAGCGTCTCCGCCCTGGCTACTGCCTTCTCGATTGGCCCGAGTTCTTCTTCCATGGCCCTCAGTACCCCCTAACGGTGCTGGAGAAATGTCTCCGCTGGCTTAAAGCCACAAGACCAGCATCTACAGCAACCTATATTTTATGACAGGCGGTTCTTTTTTGCAATATACCCGTTTGGCAGGTACCGGCGGGCAGGGTTCATCCGGGTTTTCGCTTCTGAACCCGGCTCGCGGCGTAACCAAAAATCCCCTTTTGCGTTATAAATAACAAGTGAACTTATCGGGGAGGACGGGGGTGGCCGGTCGGGAAGAGGCTGCGGGGCTGGTTATGGCCGTTCAGCTTGAGGCTGCCGGCGCTTCCGGGCGGCACGGGTGCGTGATTGACATTAGCTTATAAATATGCCTAAAATGGGGCAAATTACTACTACTGGAGTGAAAGATGAAATTAGTGGTTATAGGTTTCGGTCAATGCGGCGGCCGAATGGCTGATGAGTTCGCCCGCTTGAACGGGCGGGCACGCAGCTATCGGGGGATTGAGATAATCACCGGCGCTTACGCGGTTAACACAGATGCTGCCGACCTGAGCGGCCTCTCCACCATAAGGTCCGACTACCGGCACCGCATCCTTATCGGCGGGCGCAAGACCGGGGGGCACGGGGTCGGTAAGATTAACGAGCTCGGGGCGGAGGTAGCCCGGGAGGATAGCGACAAGGTTATCGACGCCATCAGGAGCACCCGGCACTTTGCCGAGTCGGACGCCTTCATGCTCATCGCCGGGGCGGCGGGGGGCACCGGTTCCGGCTCGCTGCCGGTAATGACGCAGCTCATAAAGGAGCGTCACGTCGATAAGCCGGTCTATAACCTTATCATCCTTCCCTTCGAGCACGAGGAACAGACCGAAGAGAGAACCATCTATAACGCGGCTACCTGCCTTAAATCGGCCAGATCGGTAGCCGACGCCGTAATCATCATTGATAACCAGAGGTACATCAGAAAGGACACCTCGCTGAGAGGCAACATGGCTAAGATTAACGCCATGATCGCCGAGCCGTTCTACAATCTGCTCTGCGCCGGCGAGGAGAAGAAGAGAAAGCATATCGGGGCCAAGACGCTTGACGCCGGGGACATAATGCAGACCCTGGTCGGCTGGACGGTAATCGGCTACGGTAAGTCGGCCCTGCCCCTCATCAGGCTTCCCTTCGAGCACCGGGAAAACTTCCGCAAGAAGAGCACGGAGACCTCCCTGGGGATTCAGGCTATGGACGAGGCCATCAGCGAGCTGTCGCTGACCTGCAGCCCTGCGGACGCTAACCGCGCCCTCTACCTGCTGGGGGCGCCGGCCGGGGAGATGAACATGGAGCTGGTTAAGGAGCTCGGGGACTACCTGAGAGACATCTGCCCCAAGGCAATCATCAGGAACGGCGACTACCCCCGGGAGAGGGGGGTGCTGGGGGTAACGGTGATGCTGTCGGAGCTTGATACCGTACGCAAGGTAACCACCCTCTACAACGAATCGACCGTGGTTATCGGGGAGGTTCAGAGAAAGCAGCAGGAGATTGCCTGCCGGCTGAAGGACATCGACGACGCCGGTAGGGATATCCCCTCGCTGCTATAAGTAGCTTTCAGACTGCGATAGCTGGTGTCTTAACGCCCCCTCTCCTTAAGAAAGAGAGGGGGTTCTTTTTCAGAAAATCGTCCCCGGATTTTTGGCGCTCACCCTCAGGATACCTTTGGCAACCGGGTAACGTTATGGGTTATAATAGCCAGTAGGAATGGCATCTCAGGTTTTTTATCGCAAGTGGCGCCCCCAGACCCTAGCCGAAGTCGTGGGTCAGGAGCACGTCACCCAGACGCTGCTCAACGCCCTGAGCAGTGGTCGTGTCGCCCATGCCTATCTCTTCTGCGGCCCGCGCGGCACCGGCAAGACCAGCACCGGCCGCATTCTGGCTAAGGCCGTAAGCTGCCTTACCACCGGCGGCAGCGGGGAGCCGTGCAATACCTGCCCTATGTGTCAGGCGATAACCGAGGGCCGCTCTCTGGACGTGATAGAGATTGATGCCGCCAGCAACCGTGGTATCGATGAAATCAGGGGGCTCCGTGAGCGCGCCAACTATGCACCCAGTCAGGCCCGCTACAAGGTCTACATCGTGGACGAAGTCCATATGCTTACCAAAGAAGCCTCCAATGCCCTCTTGAAGACGCTGGAGGAGCCGCCGTCGCACGTCATCTTCGTCCTGGCGACCACCGAGGTTCACAAGGTGCTGCCCACCATTATATCGCGGTGCCAGCACTTCGATTTCCGGCGCATCGCCCAGGCGGATATGGTCTCCCGGCTGACCCATATCTGCGGTTCGGAGGGCATCAAGATTGAGCCGGAGGCGCTGCGCCTCATCGCCAGGAGCGCCACCGGCAGCCTGCGGGATGCCGAGAACATCTTGGAGCAGCTCATCACCTATTACGGCTCCGAGGTCACCCTGAAACAGGTTCAGGCTACCCTGGGGATTACCGGAGACAAGCGGGCCAAAGAGGTGATAAAGCATATCGTAGAAGATGACGTCGCCGCCGGCATCACCACCATAAGCAGTGTCCAGAGCGACGGGCTTGACCTGTGCCAGTTCAACCGCGAGCTGGTGGCCTATCTCCGCGGCCTTTTGCTGGTAAAGACCGGCTCGGCGGAAGCCGTAGACCTCACCGCCGAAGACATCGCTGAGCTCAAGGCCCTGGCGGCCAAGGCCTCTCTCAGCCAGATACTGAGGGCGGTCAAGCTGTTCGGCCAACTCGATTTCGGCTTTGATAGCTACTCCACCCTGCCCCTGGAGCTGGCCCTGGTCGACTGCGCCCTGGGCCCGGAGGAGAAAGAGAGGGAGCCCGAACCCGAAAAGCCCGAGCCCAAGACCACCCGCCGGGCTAAAGCTGCTAAGCCTGAGGCAGCCAAACCGGCGCCGCCCCCACCCGAGACCCCACCCCCCGAGGTGAGCGCGGTCGCCCCGCTGGAGCCCGATATGACCTCGGCTGCCCCGTCGCCGGAGCCCGATGCCGTTACCCCGCCCCCGGTCGCAGAGGCAGCCATCCCCCCGCCCCCGCCGGGCAGCGAGATTGAGTACCTGAGGCAGAACTGGAAGCAGGTTATCGCCCAGGCCCCCGAGGATACCAGGAGGACCCCGGCCATGGCCATTCTGAGAAGCGCCGGCGTCAGGCCGGTGGCCTTTGAGGATGACCGGCTGGTGCTGGCCTTTAGATACCCGCTTCATAAGGAGAGTATGGAGAAGGCCCAGAACCAGGAGATAGCCAACCGGGTTATCAGCAGCTTCCTGGGACGCCCCTGCCGGGTGTGCTGTGTCCACAAGCCGGAAGGAAATCACCTGGTCGAGGCGGCCCTGAAGATGGGGGCGCAAATTACGAACGTGGAGGAGAAATGAACCTGTCTAGTCTGAACCAGGCGCGGGAGCTCAAAGCAAAGCTGGATAAAGCCCAGAAGGAGTTAAGCAACACTATCGTCGAAGCCAGCGCCGGTAAGGGCGCCGTTAAGGTCACCATGGACGGCCAGCAGAAGCTAAGGTCCATCCAGATTTCGCCCGGGGTGATGGACCCGGCCAAACCCGAGCTCCTGGAAGAGCTGGTAACGAAGGCGGTGAACGAAGCCATGGCCCAGTCCCAGAAGGCGGCCGCCAAACAGCTGAGAGGGCTTACCGGCGGCCTCAAAGTCCCCGGCCTTTTTTAGGCAGACGTCGGGCGGTCTCATTGTTTTAGACCTTTAAACTGACTTCGGGCGGTCTTATAATTTCAGACCATTTTAGACTGACTTCGAGGGGTCTCATTGTTTTATCCCTTTAAGCCGACTTCTGAAGCGGAGGAGAAGAAGGAAGCATGAATCAGGAACCCACCCCCCCCACCGACGCCGTCTCCGGGCTCATCCAGGCGCTTAACAGGCTGCCCGGGGTCGGCCCCAAGAGCGCTCAGCGCCTCGCCTTCCACCTGCTGCGCGCCTCTGACGAAGAGACCAGGCTCCTCGCCGAGGCCATCATGTCCCTGAAACAGAAGACGAAGCTGTGCTCTGTCTGCCTTAACGTTACCGGGACTGACCCCTGCCGCATCTGCTCAAACGAGCAGCGCGACCGCACCAAGATTTGCATCGTGGAGCAGCCTCAGGACATTCTGGCCCTGGAGCACACCGGGGTCTATTACGGGCGGTATCACGTGCTCCACGGCGCCATCTCACCCACCGAGGGCGTCGGTGCCGGCGACGTCAGAATCAGGGAGCTTATGGCCCGGCTGGGGGACGGCTCGGTAACCGAGGTCATCCTGGCCACCAACACCAACCTTGAGGGGGAGCAGACCGCCCTCTACCTAAATAAGCTCATCACCCCCCTGGGTATCCGGGTTACCCGCCTGGCCCGGGGGCTGCCCTTCGGCACCGAGCTGGAATACGCCGACGATGTTACCCTGACCCGCGCCCTGGAGGGCCGGCAGGAGCTTTAGGGTTAGGGAATCCCCCTTTAGTCCCCCTTTTAAAAAAGGGGAGTTTAGCTTCTCCCTTTCATAAAGGGAGACTGAGAGGGATTCGGAGAGTCTAAAAACATGACCAGGCCGCGTAACTACCAGACCGAAGCCGTCATCATCAAGAAGACCAAGCTGGGGGAGG
>CAZXVG010000046.1:0-7832 GCA_964644205.1 uncultured Dehalococcoidales bacterium
CCGTCAAAATCGGCATGAGCCACACCCACACCGCCATCTGCCCGGTAGCCGTCAACTTCTACTGCTGGGTCGCCCGCCGGGCCGGTATCAGAATATACCCCGACGGCAGGACACAGTACCCCTTCGACGAGGAGGCCGGCCCGTGAAGACAGCTAACCTAGTGACCCCGATTGCCCGGGAAGAGGTCTTAAAGCTGGACGCCGGCGACGTCGTCTACATCAGCGGCCTGGTCTACACGGCCCGCGACATGGCCCACCTCAAGCTGAAGAGCCTGCTGGCCGATAAGCAAAGCCTGCCCGAAGACTTCGAGGGCGGGGTCATCTTCCACGCCGGCCCCGTGGTCAAGAAGGAAGACGGCGGCTGGAAAATCTGGGTTATCGGCCCGACCACCAGCACCCGCATGGAGCCCTACGCCGATATGGTGGGCCGGCTCGGGGTAAGGGCCATCGTGGGTAAAGGCGGTATGGGGGAGGACACCATTAAGTCCCTCGCCAAGTACGGCGGCGTCTACCTGCTGGCGGCGCCCGGCTGCGGGGTGATACACTCCCGGGCCGTAAAGAAGGTCTTACGCGTGCACTGGCTTGAGGAAATGGGGGTGCCGGAGGCCATCTGGGTAATGGAGGTCGCCGACTGGGGCCCTCTCGTGGTGGGCATGGACGCCCACGGGCGGAGCATCTTTCAGAATATCGCCCGGAAAGCCACCGCCCTCAAGGAGCAGTGGTTCCCCGGCTGAGCCGCTCCGGGTTTCCTTCTGCAAGCCCAAACGCCGTTTGTATTTATCCCCTGATTTTCCGTAAAATGTGCCGTTATGATACGCATCTGTCAGCCCGGAGATACCGAGAGGATATACCTTATCATCAACGAGGCGGCTAAGGCCTACCGGGGGGTCATCCCCGCCGACTGCTACCACCAGCCCTACATGCCCCGGGCTGAGCTTACCCGGGAGATGGCCGAGATGACCTTCTTCGGCTGGGAGGAGGGGGGCGAGCTGGTCGGGATAATGGGGTTTCAGCCGGTTAAGGACGTCACCCTCATCCGCCACGCCTATGTCCTGCCCCAGTGGCAGCGGCGGAGTATCGCCGGCCGCCTGATTGACAACATGAAAGGGCTCTGTAAGACCCCCCGCCTCCTGGTGGGCACCTGGGCCGACGCCTGCTGGGCGGTTTCACTTTATGTAAAGCACGGCTTCCGGCTGCTGCCCGATAAAGACAAGCTACTGGAAACCTACTGGCACATCCCCCGGCGCCAGATTGAGACCTCGGTGGTGCTGGGGATGGAGATGGGAAAGCAATAACCGCCTATACTACAGATTAATCTCCCCCCACACCCCGTCCCGATATAGCTCCCCCAGCCGCACCGGGAGAAGCTTATTGGTCAGGTCGCCGCTGGTCTTTGTATAGACCTTGATGTAGTTAGCGGCTAGCCCCGACCAAGCACCGCCGGAGCGCTGCTCGAAGAGCACCGGCAGGGTGCTACCCAGGAAGCGCCTTCGGAAGCCTTGGGCGCTCTCCTCGGCCAGTTTGAGCATCATCCGGCTGCGCAGCTTCTTAGCCCGGTCGCTAACCTGGTCGGGAAGCCCAGCCGCCCGGGTGCCGCTGCGCCGCGAGTAGCTAAAGACATGGATGCGGGCAAAGCCCATGTCGCGGCAGAAGTCGAGGCTCTCCTCGAACTCAGCGTCGGTCTCGCCGGGAAAGCCGACCATGACGTCGGTGGTAATGGCGAGACCGGGGACAGCCCGCCGAATCAGGGAGACCGCCGCCTCATAATCGGCGCCGGAGTAGCCGCGCCCCATGCGGCGCAGCACGCCGTCGCTGCCGCTCTGGAGACAGAGGTGCAGGTGAGGACACAGCCGCCCGTTTTCGAAGAGAGCCATGAGCTCCGTAGAGACCTCCTGGGGCTGGAGCGAGGACAGCCTCAGCCTCTCCACCCCAGTCTCCGCCAGGATGCGCGCTAGCAATCCCGCCAGGTTAACCCCGTTATCATCATAGGCGCCGACCCTGACCCCGGTGAGCACCACCTCCCGGTAGCCCTGAGAAAGGCGCCCTCTCACCTGGCCGACCACCTCGCCGGCGGGCAGGCTCCTCTCCCCACCCCGCACCAGAGGCACAATACAGTAGCCACACTGGTTACAGCAGCCGTCCTGAACCTTGATAAAGGCGCGGGTGCGTAGGCCCTGATAGCCACCGGCACTAACCGGCCCCGGAGCCAAACGGCTAAGGCAGCCGGACTCTTCCAGCCGCCGTAAAAGGTGCGCTTTATCACTGTTACCCAGGACAAGGCTGACCCCGCCGAGCTCAGATAGCTCCCGGGGCGCCCGCTCCGCATAGCAGCCGGTAGCCACCACCAGGGCACGTGGATTAAGACGGCGCGCCCGCCTCAGCAGCTGGCGGGACTTACGGTCGGCGACATGGGTAACCGTGCAGGTATTGAGGATATAGACATCGGTCTCCGCCGGCGAGGCCGCCAGCTCATATCCCGCCCCGGCAAACTGCCGGGCCAAAAGCTCGGTCTCCGCCTGGTTCAGCTTACAGCCCAGGCTGTCAATGAATATCCTCATCGTGCTCAGAACCCTCTCGCCTATTTTACTTCCCCGGCCTGGGAAAAACCACCTTACCCCGCTTCCAGGCGTAGCCTTGACACCGCAACCAGTAAACAAAGTATAATAAATAGCATCGTCCATAGAGATGGTGAAATTCCAAAAAATTTAGGAGGGGGATTTAGTATGGCTACTACGCCAAAGCCAGACAAGAAGGAGATGTACCACCTGTCCGACGTCTTCAGCGATGAGAAGCAGCGCAAGGACTGGCAGTTCCTGAGCCGCGACGAATCGGACGATGAAGCCATAATAAGGCGGGTGGTTCGCGACGCCTACGAGTACCAGTTGAAGTACCGGGCCTGCGCCCAGGCCGCGGCCCACGCTCTGGGGGTGCACCTCGGCCTCATGAACACCCGGGAAGCCATGGTCGCCGCGAGCGCCCTGTGCGGGGGCTTCGGCGGCACGGAAATCTGTGGCGCCCTGGTCGGCGGGATGATAGGCATCTCGCTTGAGTTCGGCCGGGTAGACTTTGCTGAGCTGGGCGGCCCACACACGAGAGGCCACAGCAGCTTCACCCTGGCCTCAGCCAGAGCCGCCGAGATGATGGCACGCTGGAAGGAACATACCAGCGGCCTGACACGCTGCTGCGACCTGTGCCACGCCTTCTTCAACACCAGCGTCACCCCACCCGACCGCACCAACCAGATGGAACTAACCCGCATCCATACCGGCGAGCTCTACTCGATGTGGAGCGTGGAAGCAAGCCAGCTTGTCGCCCTATCGGCCGAGCTTGCCTGCGAGATAATCCTGCGCTCAAGAAGACAGCGCGGCATCGTCACCCCGATCGCCAACCTGCCCTGGTACAACCGGGGCACGGAGATGATGCGGATAACCGACACCATCATCAAGCAGGGTTAACCCCCAGAAGTCGACTCTAATCTAAAGACGGAGGATAATTAATGGCTGAGCTTAACGAAATGGAAATGGCCATCATGGATGCGGTGCGTCAGGGGAAAATTGAGCGCACCGATATCGGCAAGCACGCACGAGGTATCATCAACGACTATGACGCCTCCGGCCCCACCCTGTGGACCGAGGCTACGGCTAGGAAATTCGCCGACACTTTAGACGACCTGGTGGAGAAGGGCTACCTTAGCTGGACGACCTACCTTCTGCAGGCGGAGGCTACGGACAAGGGCAAGAAGTTCATCGCCGACAACGCCGCCGCGCTGGAAGGGCTGCCCAAGGTTGACGACAGCAGTAAGTGGTTCCGCAACCAGAACAAGAGGATTGTGCGCAAGGCGTAGAGGTAGAAGCTGCAATTTGTTATGCCGGACTGCCCCAGCAACACTCGAGCCAACCGGGTGGTGGTTACCGGCATCGGGGTCGTTTCACCCTTAGGACGCGATGCCACCGCCAACTGGGAAGCCTTGGTTTGCGGCCAGTCCGGCATTAGCTATATCACCCTCTTCGACCCGGGACCGTTCGCCACCAAGTTTGCCGGCGAGGTAACCGGCTTTGACCCCACCGACTACCTGAGCCGCCGCCAGGCCCGGCACACGGACCGCTTTACTCAGCTGGCGGTCGCCGCCAGCCAGGAAGCCGTCAAGCAGGCCGCCCTCAAAATCGACCCCGATAACCAGAACAACGTCGGCGTCATCATCGGCAGCGGCCTGGGGGGGCTGGATACCCTGTCCCGGGAAATAAGGGTGCTCCAGGAGAGAGGCCCGAACCGGGTAAGCCCCTTTCTGGTACCCATGATGTCGGCGGACATGGCCGCCGCCCAGGTATCCATCATGCTGGGGGCCCGGGGGCCGAGCCTGTCCCCAACCTCATCCTGCTCAAGCGGCGCCGACGCCATCGGCCTTGCCTACGAGACCATCCGCCGCGGTGACGCCAGCGCAATTCTGGCCGGGGGCAGCGAGGCGGCGGTAACCCCGATTAGCCTGGCCGCCTTTAACGCCCTGAGAGCCCTGTCAACCCGAAACAGCGCCCCCCAGCTTGCCTCCCGCCCCTTCGATATCGAGCACGACGGCTTCGTCCTCAGCGAGGGGGCCGCCGTCCTGGTGCTGGAAAGCCTCGCTTTCGCCCAAAAGCGCCAGGCCAAGGTCCTCGCCGAGGTCGCGGGCTACGGAACAGCCAGCGACGCCCACCACATCACCCACCCCGCGGAAAGCGGCGCCGGCATGGCCCAGGCTATGAGCATGGCGCTAGCCAAGGCCGGCCTGAAGCCGGACGAAATCGACTATATCAACGCCCACGGCACGGCAACGCCGCTCAACGACCGCCTGGAGACCAAGGCCATAAAGACCGTCTTCGGCGAGGCCGCTTACAATGTCCCCATAAGCTCCACCAAGTCGATGACGGGACACCTTATCGGGGCCGCCGGGGCGCTTGAGGCGGCGATATGCGTCATGGTAATCGGGCGGGGCATCATCCCGCCCACCATAAACCTACTTCAACCCGACCCGGAATGCGACCTGGACTACGTACCCAATACCGCCCGCCGGGCCCGGGTCGATACCGCCCTGTCCAACTCCTTTGGCTTCGGCGGTCATAACTCGGTGCTGGTCTTACGCCGCTACACGGAGGGCACTTGAACCACAGCCGCTGGAAGATACTCCCCACAGCCCCCGACTCATACCTCAGAGAAGTCAGCGGCTTCCCCCCGCTTATCGCCCAGCTTTTCTATAACCGGGGGCTCACCACCCCCGACCAGGTAGCCTCGTTTATCGCCGCCGACGAGCACCTGTGCGCCGACCCCATGCGCCTCCCCGGCATGCACCAGGCGATAGCCAGAATCTACCGCGCCCTGCTCTCCGGGGAGAATATCGCCGTCTACGGCGACTTCGATGCCGACGGCATCACGGCCACAGCGCTCCTTGTCCAGGGGCTATCGAGCCTGGAGGCCAAGGTCACGCCATATCTACCGCACCGCGTTAACGAGGGCCACGGCCTCAGAACCGGCGCCCTGGAGAGGCTCCGCGAGCAGGGTGCCAGTCTAATCATCACCGTTGACTGCGGCATCACCGGGGTCGCCGAGGTCAAGAAGGCGCGCCGCATGGGGCTCGACGTCGTGATTACCGACCACCACACCCCCCTTGACGAAATCCCCCAGGCGGCAGCCGTGGTCGACCCCAAGCTACCCGGCTCCGACTACCCCTTTACCGAGCTGGCCGGGGTCGGCGTCGCCTTCAAGCTGATAGAGGCCCTCTTTCAGAGCCTGGGGAAAGAGGTGCCGCGGGAGAGGCTCCTCGACCTGGTCGCCATGGGCACCGTAGCCGACATCATGCCCCTCCAGGGCGAAAACCGCTACCTGGTAAAACAGGGGCTCAGGCTGCTCAACTCTATGCCCCGCCTCGGCATCAGAGAGATGATGACCCAGGCCGGGCTTAAGCCGGGTAACCTCGATGCCGATACCATCTCCTGGGTGATTGCCCCCCGCCTGAACACCACCGGCCGCCTCGACCACGCCCTACCCAGCTACCAGCTTCTGATGACCGACTCCGCCGACGAAGCCTGCCGCTTGAGCCAGTGGCTGGAGCAGAAGAACGCCGAGCGGCAGCGGATGACCATCGGGGTGGTCGCCGACGCCCGGGAGAAAATCCTGGCCGAGGGCATCAGCCCGATTCTGATGGTCGCCGACGAAGAATACCCGGCGGGGCTTATCGGGCTGGCGGCGGGCCGGCTCACCGACGAGTTCTACCGCCCCTCGGTGGTCATCAAGGTCGGTAAGCAGCAGAGCACTGGAAGCTGCCGCAGCATCTCGGAGTTCAACATCCTAAACGCCCTGAACCGGTGCCAGCACCTCTTCTCCCGCTTCGGGGGACATCCCAAGGCCGCCGGCTTCAGCCTACCCACCAAAAAGCTAGCCACCCTGAAGCAGTCCCTGCTGGAGACGGCCACCAGTGAGCTAGCCGGGGTCGACCTGCGCCCCCACCTGGACATCGACGCCGAGGTCAGGCTCGCGGAGCTGGGCGGCGACACCATGCCCGCCCTGCAGAAGCTGGCCCCCTTCGGCTACGGCAACCCGAGCCCGGCCTTCCTCAGCCGCAGGGTGGAGGTCAGCGACTGCCGCACCATGGGCGCCGGCGGAGAGCACCTCAGGCTCAGGCTGCGCCAGGACGGCGTCGTCTGGGACGGGGTGGCCTTTCAGGCCGGGGACTACCGGAAAGAGGTGGCTTCGCCGCTGGACATCGTCTATAACCTGGAGGTCGACCACTGGGGCGGGGAGAGCCGGCTCCGGCTCAACCTGCTGGACTTTGCGCCCAGTAAGTAGGGTAGGCGCAGCCGGAAAGGGGGCAGTAAAATGTCTTGGGACCCGGTGCTAACAGTCAACTTTGCCCTGTGTATTACCATCTTTGTCCTGGGGATGGTGGCCTACGCCAGGAAGAAGGGCACTGCACCGCTTCTCATCGGGGTGGCCTTCCTGCTCTTTGCCGTCTCCCACATGCTCACGATTCAGGGGCTGGCCGCCGGCCTGACCGCCGCCCTGATAGGAATCAGGGTAACGGCCTACGCGCTGGTGGTGGTGGCCCTGTGCCGCATACTGCGCAATAAATAGCCACCCCGACGAGAAGTTTTAAGAGTTTGGGCTGAGCTGGGGTTTAAGTTTTAATCGGTGATGGCGGCTTGAACGTCATCAGGTGAAGAAAGAACTTAAACGTTCCTAGATTTGGTTCGTGCCGTAACTTTCATAAGCTCGATAGCTGACTTACGTATGGCATATCTAACGTCAGGGAGGGTCGAAACCACTTTAGATATATATTCATTGCTTCCTAACCAAGGGTCAGTCTTTAGCAACTCCACCTCAATATCTCGTAACTGTAAAAGGTCGAACACTATTCTACCGCCTATACGAATGTTAAATATGACGTAATCAGCAGCAGAAACTAGCTCGTCTCCAAAGGTTTTTGCTATTTCTCTTACATACTCGCTTTTCGTGTTAAAAGCCAAATACTGAACCAGTTCCTCTTTAGTGCCAATCTTAGGTTCCAATGGACTTACGGCGGCGATACCACCCGCCCAATCACGAACTTCGTCAAGTAGCTTTAGCCTATGCTCCCTACTCTGCAACTGTCGAGTTTGGCGAAGCGCTTTGATACTAAGACCGAGTGAAATACCGATACCAGCCCATAGACCCGCTATTTGACCTATTTCACCAGTTGCCATAGCGCCACCATTATAAAGCCGCTAGGGCAAAGAAACAATAGGAAAAAGAGGGGATTTGGTGCCGGGGGTGGGACTCGAACCCACAAGGATTGCTCCGGCGGATTTTAAGTCCGCTGCGTCTGCC